>PXDR01000063.1 GCA_003566335.1 Cyanobacteria bacterium T3Sed10_344R1 | reverse complement strand
GTGGCCAATTCCACCGGAGACCAGCCCTTTGTGCTGGACGAAGACGGTAACAGCACCCGCCTGACCGCTGCGAAAAGCGACAGTCCGGTGATTCAGGCGACCGCCGAGTTTTTAGAAGCGGCGGTGGGAGATCTAGCGCAGGTGAGCGAAACCCAGCTCTTTAGCTTTAACTGGAACGGTGAACGCCAGTTTTTGCAGCTCACCCCGATTGAGAGCGGGCAGGGGCTGGACTGGCTGATTGCGGTAGTGGTGCCCGAGTCCGCCTTTATGGGCCAAATCCACGACAACACCCGCCGCACCATCATGCTGTGCTTGGCGGCTTTGGGCATTGCGGCCCTGCTGGGGGTGCTCACCAGTCGCCAGATTTCCCGGCCTATCCGAGATCTCAGCCAAGCTTCTAAAGCCCTGGCCGATGGCAAGCTCGACCAACGGGTGCCGGTGCAGAGCCAAGTGGCCGAACTAGAGGTACTGGCCCAGAGCTACAACCAGATGGCCGAGCAGCTCCAGGAGTCCTTCCACAAGTTGGCGAACACCAATGCTGACCTAGAGCGCCGGGTGCAGGAGCGCACCCTTTCCCTAGAGGTGGCTAACCGAGCCAAGAGTGAGTTCCTGGCTAACATGAGCCATGAACTGCGCACCCCGCTCAACGGCATCATGGGCTATGCCCAGGTCTTGCAGCAGCATCGGGATTTGACCCCAGAGGTGCGATCGCGGGTGGATGTGATTTACCAGTGCGGGGCTCACCTGCTGACGTTGATTAACGATGTGCTGGACTTGTCCAAAATCGAAGCCGATCGGATGGAGCTGTATCCCCACAACTTTCACCTGCCTGCCTTGCTGCAAGGGGTGGTGGAAATGTGTCGAATTCGGGCAGAGCTGAAGGGCATTAACTTTGTCTACGAAAGTAATGACGCCCTGCCCGTTGGGATCCATGCGGACGAAAAGCGGCTGCGGCAGGTGCTGGTAAATCTGTTGAGCAATGGGGTTAAGTTCACCCAAGAGGGCAGCGTTAGTCTGAGCGTTAGTGTGATTGAGTCGGCGGTTCAGTCCAGTGCTGCGCCGAATGCTGAGCCACTTGCAGGGACAGCCCCCAGCGACCGACAAACTGTGCGATTTACGGTGCGAGACACCGGCCCAGGTATCCCGGCAGATCAGCAACAGCGAATCTTTATGCCGTTTGAGCAAGCGGGGGATAGCCGACAGCAGTCGGAGGGCACCGGTTTGGGGCTGGCGATCAGCCAGAAAATTGTGGAGATGATGGACAGCCAGATTCACCTCACTAGCGAGGTTGGGGTGGGCAGCGTGTTTTGGTTTGATTTAGAGCTGTCCCCCGCAACAGAGTGGGCGAAGGCGTCCCAGGCTGACCATCGCGGACAAATCATTGGCATCCGGGGTCAGTCGCCCCGAGTGCTGGTGGTGGATGACAAGTGGGAAAACCGCTCGGTGGTGCAAAACCTGTTGGCTCCCCTTGGGTTTGAGGTGTTAGAGGCGGATAACGGCCTGCGGGCACTACAACTGCTAGAAACTGAGGCGGTCGATCTGCTGATCACAGATTTGGTGATGCCGGAGATGACCGGATTTGAGCTGATGCAGCAGGTGCGCCACAGCCCCAATTTGGCCCAGATGCCAATTTTGGCCTCTTCGGCCAGTGTGTTTGAGGCAGATAGATACAAGAGCTTTGAGGCGGGGAGTGACGACTTTTTGCCCAAGCCGATTGATGCAGTAGACCTGCTGAAGAAGCTAGAGAAAATGCTGAAACTGGAGTGGATTTACCAGGGCGAACCAGGGGCAAATCTGCCCCCGGCTGCGGCAGAAACAGCGGCTGAGGAGAAGGCTGCGATCGCACCCTGGATTTTTCCCAGCGATCAGGTCTTGGCAGAACTGCGGGAACTGGCCCAGCGCGGCAACTTTAAAGGGCTAATGACTCAGGCCAATACGATTCAATCAGAAGATCAGCGACTGGCACCATTTGCTCAACGGCTGCATCATCTGGCCCAAACCTTCCAAGACGAGGCTATCCTCGACCTACTCAAGATCACGGCTTAACCCCAGCCTTTCATCAGCCGTTGTGTACAACATTCACAACTGATTTTTCAAGACTGGCTGCTCAAGATTTATCTATTCAAGACTTATTTTTTATCATGGCAGATCCCAATAGGCATGAAGCAATCCACCCAGCCAGCGGTCAGCCTGACCGGTCTGACACCATTCTGATCGTGGATGATAACCCGGCGAACCTCGGCGTCTTGTCGGATTTGCTGGATGCTGAAGGATTTGAAGTCAGGGTTGCCAAGTCAGGCCAGATTGCCTTAGAGCGGGTGAACTATGCCCGGCCTCACTTGATTTTGCTGGACGTGATGATGCCGGGGATTGACGGGTTTGAGACCTGTCGGCAGCTCAAGGCCGATCCGACCGTGGCGGATATCCCGGTGATTTTTATGACGGCGCTGGGGGATAGCCAAAGTAAGGTGACCGGCATCAATGCTGGGGCCGTGGACTACATCACCAAGCCGTTTCAGCAAGAAGAAGTGGTGGCACGGGTGCGGCTGCATCTGCGGCTGCATCATCTCACCCAGGATTTAGCCGCGCACAACGCCACCCTAGAGCAGCGGGTAGCAGAGCGCACCCAAGCCCTACAGTCGGCCCTAGATAACCTGAAGCAAACCCAGGTGCAGTTGGTTCAAAGCGAAAAAATGTCGAGCTTGGGGCAGTTAGTGGCTGGGGGGGCCCATGAAATTAATAACCCAGTCAACTTTATTTGCGGCAACCTCGGCCATGCTGAAGCGTATGGACGGCAGTTGGCAGAGGTATTGCAGCTTTACCAACAGCACTACCCAGATCCCGCCCCAGAAATTGCCGAGAAGATTGAAGACTATGACCTTGGGTTCGTGTTGGCGGATTTGCCCAAGCTCAACCAGTCTATGCAGTTGGGGGCAAAGCGGATCAAAGAAATCGTCCACAGCTTGCGGGCGTTTTCTCGCCTTGACCAGGCATCCCGTCAGACGGTGGACATTCATCAGGGCATTGACAGCACCCTAATGATTTTGCAGTGTCGGCTGAAGGCCAAGGCCGACCGACCGAAGATTGAAGTGGTTAAAGACTATCAGGGGCCAAATGCCATCCCCTGCTATCCTGGCCCGCTGAACCAGGTGTTTATGAACCTGCTGTCTAATGCGGTGGATGCGCTCGAAACCGCCAGCGGTGAGGCGAAGGTTGCCCCCAGAATCGAGATTCACACCCGTCAGTTAGAGAATGGCTGGGTGGAAATTGCGATCGCAGACAATGGTGATGGCATGGCCACCGACCAGCAGCAAAAGCTGTTTGAGCCGTTCTTTACCACGAAGCCCATTGGCAAAGGAACCGGCATGGGCTTAGCCATCAGTCGCACCATTGTGACTGACCAACACCAGGGTCAGCTGCACTGCCAGTCGGTAGCGGGGCAGGGCACCACCTTTTTAATTCAGTTTCCGGTGCCTGCGATCGCAACAGAGGATCAACCCACATCAGCCCTGCTCGTTTAGGTCTGAGGCCGATTCTGGGAACCAGGGTAGTGGATGGGTGACCTGAAAACAGGTGAACAGCAAAAAGGACAGGTGGGTGCCTGTC
>PXDR01000086.1 GCA_003566335.1 Cyanobacteria bacterium T3Sed10_344R1 | reverse complement strand
TGATCAACCGATAGTCGTAGGTGTCGGCTAGCACCTGACGGGGCACGTCGATTTCAAAAATCACCTCGCTACTTTGCTCCTGGCCGAGGGCCAAATGCTCATAGGGAGCCGCACACCACTGGGTGACGTGGGGGGCGGCGGTGACGCTGGCAGATTCGTCTAGGTACAGCTCAATTAGGGCGTTTTTCTCTCCCTGGTTGGTCAAGGTTACGCTTAGCTCAAAGCGAGATCCGGCGGTGACCGACTGGCTACCCTGGGGGCTAATCAACACTTGAATCGGATCAGCCGAGGTCAGCACCTGGGCGATTTCGTCCGGCAAGCGAGTCATGCTGCGGCGGACGGTGGGTGCGATCGCATTAACATCTATCGGGTTGATCTGCTGCACGAACCCTTGGTCAATGAGCGCCCGTAGCGTCTCCATCACCTGCTCGACCGGCTGCTCGATCTGAGCCACCAATGCAGCCAGGGTGGCGGTGCGTTGACGAATGAGCCAGCTCAGCAGGGTGCGCTGGTCATCCGGCAGAAAGGGTATGTCGAGGGCTTTATCTGGCAAGCCCCGATAAATCGGATCACTGCCCGCTGTCATCGCGGAGGCAGCCGGCTGGGGACGATCGGCAGGGGGCTGAAAGTTTGTCATGGCCTAAGGACTCTGATCGCAAGATGGATTCAGCAAGGGGCGGCGACGAACCTGCACCTGACTGTTGTCGTTGCCCGCCGCCACCAGAATGCGCTGATCCCACACCGTAGCCGCCACTGCCCGGAAGGGGCGGCGAGATCGCAACATCACCAGCCCTTCGCTGTAGTCCGGCAAGCGGCGACCGTTCAGGCCCAAGGGCCACAGCCGTACCCGGTTGTCTTCCCCCGCCGTGGCCAGGTAGCAGCCGTTGTCGCTCAGGGCGGCTGCCCGAACGGGCTGACCGTCATGGCCGTCTTCCCAACGATCCAAAATTTCACAGGGACCATCGCTCCCGAGGCAAGGCTCTAGGTTCCACAGCAGCACCCGGCCTTGGGTGTCTGTGGTGACCAGGCGGTAGGGCTGATCCGGTGCGATCGCAACGCTGGTCAAATAGTCATTGGGGCCACCGGGGTAGGGATAGGCCACCGGCTGGTAGCGGTCAGCCTGCCAATCCCAAAGCTGAAGCTGATTGCGCTGACCGCCGATCACCAAATGGGTCTGATCTGGCCCAGCCAAAGCAATGCCGTAGATGGCAAAGGTGAGGGGAGACTGCGATCGCACCGCCGTCGGTTGATAGAGCCGATCCCGCCCCGCCGCCAAATAGTCCAGCCCCCAACGCAGCACCGTCCCATCCCCGTGGGCGCTAAATAACGTCCCCGAGTCCGCTGTAAACGCCAGGGCCATCACCCGGTTATCCCGCTGCACCTGGTTCTGCTCACTGCGATAGGCAAACGTCACCGACCGCCGGGGTTGGGACAACTGCCAGAGCTGAATTTCGCCATTCTCCAGCCCCGCCGCCACCCAGTTATTGTCCACTGGCCGATAGCGCACCACCCGCACCGCCCGCTCAGACTGGCCCAGAGTACCCAATTCTGGATTAGCAAACGGGTTGAAAAATCCCGGCACCCGCCAACGAATCAACTGCTGATCATCCGCCCCGCTGATCACCTCGCTAGCCGTGCCGTTAAACGTCACCGACTTTACCGCCTGGCGATGGCCAATAAACAAATTGCCTGGGTTCAGCCAAGACGCCCACCACAGCAAGTACAGCAGCACCAGAGCCAACACCCCCTGGCCCCACAAGGGAATCCGGGGCAGCAGCCACAATCGCAACGCCAGCCGATCCGGCTCTAAGGGCAGCGAAGGCGGGGTGACAACGGCCTCAACTTCGACATCCACCGGTCGCCGTCGCCCTAACCACGGTTGCCGCGCCCCCACCCCCAACTCAACCGGAGCCGTTTCCCCCGCCCCCAGGGCAAGCTGATGGGGCCAAAGCTGCAAAATTAGCTGAGACTGCTGGGGGCTGGTCGCCCGCAGTTGGGCCTGCACGGGTAAGTTACTTTGATTCTGCAAGCTAAGCGGAAACCGTAGCCCCACCTTGCTCCAACGCTGCTCAGCCTGACGGGACGGCAGTTGGGCCTCGGCAAGATCAGCAGTAAACGCCACCTGTCCTGCGGGCTGCACCGTCACCGTCCCAGTCGCCTGGGTGATGTCACCACTTGGGTGGGCCACCTCGACCGTAAAGGGATAAACCCGGCTTTCAACCTGGGCCGCCACTGGAATTTGGCAGACAAATAGCGCCGTCAACTGACGCTGGGGCGGCACCTGCAAATCAATCAAGCTCGTCTGGAGCCAGCGGCTAGGCAACCCGCGCAATTGCACCGTTACCGGCAGCACTTTTTGCCCCGCCGCCTCTAGCTCAAAGGGAATCTCCAGCCGCTCTAGGGGCCGCACCGTGAACGCTGGACTGGGCAGCCGCACCTCTGCCAGCACATTGCCCCCAGGCTCTAGGGCCAGGTTGACCACCCGCCGCTCCCGCCCCAGTTCTAGGGAAAACACCTGCACCGTAATCGGCATCCGACCCGAAAAACCAGGGGTCGGGGTGTCCACAATCGCAATCTGGAACCGGCTAGAGTCCCCCGGCGGCAGTTTGCTAGAAATCTGGGGGTAAACCTCATACCAGCGCCGATTTTGACTCCATTGATCATCTAAGGGCAGCAGTTCCAGCTGAAAACTGGCAAAGCGATCGCTTTGGTTCCCCACCGTCACCTCAAACACCGTCGGCGGCCCCCCTGGCTGATAGCGCAGGGTTTGACTAGGCACCGTAGTGCGGATTTGATTGTCTCGCCGAGCAGTGATCATGAGCTATGGCCTAATTTGAGGTTTGGGTTTTGAGGTTTGGGTTTTGAGTTTTGAGTTTTGCCCTTCAATCCTGCTCTCGGTTTCTGTCCCGAATTTGCTGCTGGAGCTGCTGCGATCGCACAATCAACTGCTGCCAGTTATTCCCCCGCTGGGCTTGGGCTAACCGGGCAGCCTGCTTCGCCTGATTCGTCTCTGCCTCAAGCTGATGCATTTGATCTCGCAAGCCCTGCTCTCGACTGTCCAAAACCGTCGCCATCTGGGCAAAAATCTTGCCCAAAGCCCCCAGCTCATCCTGTCGCTGGGTCACCGACTCAAGTAAATCAGGGTCATAGGAACCGGTTTCTACCGCCGCCGCCGCCCGTCGCAACTGCAAAATCGGTATAGCAATCCAACGGGCTGTCAAAATGCCTAAAATCGCTGCCCCAATCGCCGCACTCACCCCCACGATCAGGGTGGTGCGCACCCCGGTTAACAGCACCTGCTGAAAATCGGTATCTGGTAAAACCACCACCACCACCCAGTCAATCCCCGGAATATCGGTAATCGGCACCACCCCCACATAGTTTTGCCGACCCTCAAACCGCAACTGGTAGTCGGCAAACCCCTGGACTTGACCAAAGTCATCCAGCTCTTCTAACAGTTGGGCGGCACTGTTGCGAATCATCGGATCGGTCGCCTGGGTCGCCAGCACTCGCTGACTTTGGCTACCGACTTGGTTTAGTAGTTCCCCCTCCGTCGAACTTGCCACCAACTCCCCCGACCGCTGCACCACATAGGCAATCCCCTGAG
>PXDR01000168.1 GCA_003566335.1 Cyanobacteria bacterium T3Sed10_344R1 | reverse complement strand
CGCGTCCCCATCACCCCCTCCCCCCAACCCGAACCCGCCTACGGCACCGCCCGCCTCGCCACCGGCCTCCTGCAAAACTTCACCTAACTCGCAGAACCCTCACCCTAAATCCCTCTCCCAGGACGGGAGAGGGACTTTGAATCCGGCTCCCCATCTCCAAAAAACAGACACGCCCTGACGACCCACCGATGCGAAGCGCGAAAACACCACCCCACCGACCAACCCTTACGCGGGGTCCAGGGCGGCGTTTCGCCCTGGTCGAATGGGTCTGGGGGGAACCGAAATCCCCCCAGTGAGACCTTCAACCACCCCACCAACCCCTCAGTTCCAATCCTTCCCCTGCTCCTGCCCCGACAAATAAGGCGACGAATCCTCAAAACTGGGCACAAACGGACTCGACTCCTCCACCCAGATTTGCGCCCGCACCGGGCCATACCGCAGCCGGATTTCACTCTCAATCTCCTGACCAATCTCATGGGCCGCATCCATAAACTCCGGATGCAGCGCCAGATGGATTTCCACCCACACCTGCCGCCCCACCATGCCCCGCGAGCGAATCTTCGTACAGCGCGTCACCCCCTGAGTTTGATTCGCAATTTGGGCCAACGCCTCCGGTGCGATCGCAGTTGGCTTCAACAACATCGGCAGTTGCAGCTTCAGCACCCGCCAAAAACTGCGCACCGACAACCCCACCAACGCCAACGCCAACAGCGGATCTAGCCAGTGATAGCCCCGCCAAATCCCCAACAGCCCCAGCAACAGCCCCAAACTCAGCCAACCGTCCTGCAAAATATGCTGGGTATTCAGCCGCAGGGCCAAACTCGGCAAATCCCGCGCCTGGTAGCCGTTAAACAACGCCACCCCCAGCAGCAAAATCACCATCGCCGCCATCAGCTGAATTCGCTGTAAATCCAGCACCGCAACATAGGGCAGATCTGCATTCCGCACCACTGCTTCCATCTGCTGAATCGCCGCTACCGCCAAGCTCACCCCAGCAATGCTGAGAAACCCGTTCAGCATCAATGTTAAGGCCACCTCTACCCGACCGTGGCCCCAAATTTCTCGCCCCAGGGTGCGCTGAGGTGACGACACTGCCAACAGGCTGAGCACGGTGCTGAAACCGCCAATTAACGTATGCAGCGCCCCCGCCAACAAGCTTAGAGCGTCGCTAGCCCAGCCCAAAATCGACTGAACGGCCAACACCAACAGGGTTGTCCACAGCATCATCAGCAACAGCCGGTAGCTGGTGCGGCGGTCGCTGCCGTTAGTCATGTTCACCGCGAGAATTGAAGTGGACTCATACTAATGCACGCCGCTGGCTGTTAGGCTCATGTTGGCCTGAATTTAACACGCCAGTGGTGGCTGGGCCGATTGTCTGCTACCCCGTTTCCCCAAGGCCATCGCCCCAGGGCCGTAAACTTTGTAAAGATACCATTGCTGATGCGGAGCCTAGTTTTTGGTGCCTGATATTCAACTGCTTGTCCTCGACATTGACGGCACCTTGGCCGGTGAGTCTAACCAGGTTGAGCCACCAGTTCTCGACGCCATTCAGAAGGTGCAGGCGAAAGGTATCCCGGTTGCGATCGCAACTGGCAGAATGTACTGCGCCGCTGAACGTTTCCATAAAGCCGTCGGTTCAACCCTGCCGCTGATTAGCTACCAGGGCGCAATGATCAAAGACCCTCAGCAACAGCGCCTGTTGCGCCACCTGCCCCTATCCCACCACCATGCCTTTGAACTGCTGGATTTGATCACGGCGATGGATGGTCATGAGCTGCTGTCTCTGCATCTATACATCAACGATCGGCTCCATGTGCGGGCACTGCTGGACGACACCCGCGAGTATGCCAAGCGCTCTGGGGTAGAGCCGGTAGTGGTTGGGGATTTGCAAACCCTGCTGCATCAACAGCCGGAGCTAGAGATCACCAAGTTCTTAGCCCTCAGCCCAGACCCAGCCGTGGTGGGAGAACTGTTGGCCCAACTGCGCCAGCGCTACACCCCGGAACAGCTTTATCTGACGACCTCGGTGGCGAATTTCTTTGAAGCGGCCAATCCGGCGGTGAATAAGGGCAACGCGGTGCGGTACTTGGCCGAAGAGTTGCTGGGGCTCTCGGCAAAGCAGGTGATGACCGTGGGCGACAACTTCAACGACTGGGAAATGATTGACTATGCCGGGGTTGGGGTGGCGATGGGCGATGCCCCGGAACCGGTGAAGACCCTAGCCGATTGGGTCGCCCCCAGCGCCGAAGACCACGGCGTCGCCGCTGCGATCGCGCATTTTTTGCTGTAGCTGGTTTCACCGCTGCGGAATTAAGCACCGGGCTTTGACTTCGCTCAGCCCTCGGGAAGTCAACCTTCATCGCCGCTTAAAATCCCTTTTCAGTTAAGCCGCCACCGTGGGCGATGCAAAAAAACGGGGCACAGACCTTCAACACGGTCTGCGCCCCGCCCATTGTCCTAACTTTCAACAGCTAATTGCACCGATTCCTACGCCGCCAACAGCTGTCGCAGCACGTAATGGAGGATGCCGCCGTTGCGGTAGTATTCCACCTCGTCTACAGTGTCGATGCGGCAGAGCACTGGGGCGGTTTCGTGGGTGCCGTCGGCCCGATGCACCGTTAGGGTTAGGGTCATCCCTGGCTGAATGCCGCCGCTGAGACCGGTGAGGTCAAAGGTTTCGCTGCCGTCGAGCTTCAGGGTTTGGCGGTTGATGCCATCGGTAAACTGGAGCGGCAAGACGCCCATGCCCACCAGGTTAGAGCGGTGGATGCGCTCATAGCTTTCGGCTACGACTGCTTTTACCCCTAGTAAGCGGGTGCCCTTCGCGGCCCAATCTCGGGAAGACCCGGTGCCGTACTCTTTCCCGGCAATCACCACGAGGGGGGTGCCTTCGGCTTGGTACTTCATCGCCGCATCGTAGATCGACAGTTGGCTGCCGTCGGGCATGTGGCGGGTGATGCCGCCGGAAGTGCCGGGGGCCATTTCGTTCTTCAGGCGAATGTTGGCAAAGGTGCCCCGCATCATCACCTCGTGGTTGCCCCGGCGAGAGCCAAAGGAGTTGAATTCGGCAGACGTGACCTGGTTATCCACCAAGTAGTCTCCGGCGGGGCTGTCCCGCTTGATCGCCCCGGCGGGGGAAATGTGGTCGGTGGTGATGCTGTCGCCGAGTAGGGCCAGGGGCCGCGCCCCTTTAATATCGGCAAAGGCTTGACCGTTGACGCTGGGGGCCATTTGCTCAAAGAAGGGCGGGTTCTGCACGTAGGTGCTGTCTCCCTGCCAAGCATAGGTTTGACTGTCAACGGTTTCGATTTGTCGCCAAGCGTCGTCGCCGGTAAAGACGTTGCTGTAGCGGCTTTGGTACATCTCGGGGGTGAGGGCCGACCGCACGGTGTCGCGGATTTCGGCAGTGGTGGGCCAAATGTCCTTGAGGTAAACCGGGTTGCCCTGGGGATCATGGCCGATGGGGTCGGTTTTGAGGTCAATGGACAGGTTGCCTGCGATCGCATAGGCAACGACCAAGGGCGGCGAAGCCAGGTAGTTGCACTTGGTATGGGGGCTGACCCGACCTTCAAAGTTGCGGTTGCCAGAGAGCACGGCCCCGACCACGAGAT
>PXDR01000009.1 GCA_003566335.1 Cyanobacteria bacterium T3Sed10_344R1 | reverse complement strand
TTCTAGGCGATCTGTGACCTAGACTAACGCTCCAAGTCACCAGTCCCCAGCATTCCGCCAAGGGGCGCTTCAAGACTGCCTTAGGGTGATTTTAGATTGACCCACGGGCTAGTTGAAGGTGGCTAGATCAAGCCAGATATCGTCAAAGTCTACCGTCGTCCCCCTCCGGGACTAAGGTAGATCCCCAAAAACAGATCGTCATTGGCTCATCATTAGCTCAGCCCTGATTGGCTCAGCAGTGTAATTTGACTGAACTTACTTAGGCTCTATTTATATGTATACCGCTGCAAATTCCAAAAGTCGTCTGTCTATTTTTGTAGACGGCAATAATATGTTTTATGCCCAGCAAAAAAACGGCTGGTTCTTCGATCCCAAACGGGTTCTTGCCCACTTCGTCAAAGAGTCTGACGATACCAGTCTAGTCAATGCATTTTGGTACACCGGCTTAAAAGATCCCCAAGATCAGCGGGGGTTTCGCGATGCCCTGATCAGCCTAGGCTATACAGTTCGCACCAAAATCCTCAAGGAATACTACGACGACAATTCGGGTCGCTATTCTCAAAAAGCGAACCTAGATATAGAAATCGTAGTGGATATGTTCAACACGGTTGATCAATACGATCGCGTGATTTTGTTCAGCGGTGACGGCGATTTTGAGCGAGCGATTGAACTGTTGCGATCGAAAAACACCCACATCACCGTTGTCTCCACCGAGGGCATGATTGCCCGAGAACTCCGCAACGCTACCGATCGCTATATTGACCTGAACGAGATGCGGCGGGAGATTGAGAAGTTGGATATTTAGCTGTTGGCTGTTGGCTGTTGGCTGTTGGCTACAGATAAACCGGGCTGTAATCACTCACTGATTGATGCGAACGCCCTGCATTACCCCCTCTAACGCCCCCTTGGTAAGGGGGAGAACTAGAGGTTCTATTTCCCCCCTTACCAAGGGGGGATTAAGGGGAGTCTACGAGGAATAAGAGAACCCATCAGAGATGTGTGTTTATTAGTCCAAGGTTTGGAGACAAGCTAACAGCTAACAGCCAATAGCTAACAGCCCTTCCCCAACCCCTTACCCAAACTTCTCCGTAATCCGCGCCATCGCCACATTCACATTGTCTCGGCTGTTGAAGGCGGAGATGCGGAAGTAGCCTTCTCCGGCGGCCCCGAAGCCGGAGCCGGGGGTGCCGACGACGTTGCAGACATTGAGCAGTTTGTCGAAGAAGTCCCAGCTCGACAGGCCGTTGGGGGTCTTCACCCAAACATAGGGAGCGTTGACGCCACCATAAACGGTGATGCCGGCGGCGGTGAGCTGTTCGCGGATAATTCGAGCGTTTTCTAGGTAGAAGCTAACTAGGGCTTTGGTTTGGGCTTGGCCTTCGGGGGAATAGACCGCTTCTGCGCCGCGCTGGACGATGTAAGAGACGCCGTTGAATTTGGTGGACTGGCGACGGTTCCACAGCCGATGCAGATCCACGGTGCTGCCGTCGCTGGCGGTGACGGTGAGGGTTTTGGGCACCACGGTTAGGGCGCAGCGGGTGCCGGTAAATCCAGCATTTTTAGAGAAGGAGCGGAATTCGATGGCGCAGTCCCGAGCGCCCTCAATCTCGTAGATGGAGTGGGGGATTTCGGGATCGGTGATGAAGGCTTCGTAGGCGGCATCGAACAGGATGATGGAGCCGTGTTGGCGGGCGTAGTCTACCCAGGCTTGCAGGTGGGCCTTGGTGGCGACGGCTCCGGTGGGGTTGTTGGGAAAGCAGAGGTAGATTAGGTCTACTTTGTCCGACGGAATTTCGGCGGTGAAGTCATTTTCTGCCGAAATCGGCAGGTAGATCAGTCCTTCATATTTGCCGTCTTCATTGGCTGGGCCAGTGTGACCGGCCATGACGTTGGTATCGACATAAACGTGATAGACCGGGTCGGTGACGGCAATGGTGTTGTCGTTGCCGAAGATGTCGAGGATGTTGCCGCAGTCGCACTTGGAGCCATCGGAAATGAAGATTTCGTCGGCGTCAATGTCGCAGCCCCGCGCCTGGAAGTCGGTGGCGGCAATTTTTTCCCGCAGCCAGCCGTAGCCTTGTTCTGGGCCGTAGCCTTTGAAGCGGTTGCGATCGCCCATGTCTTCTACAGCAGCAATCATCGCGGTGCGGCAGGCTTCGGGCAGGGGTTCAGTCACGTCCCCAATTCCCAGCTTGATAATTGGAGCGTCGGGGTTGGCGGCGGTGAAGGTTGTGACCCGACGGGCAATTTCCGGGAAGAGGTAGCCTGCTTTCAGCTTCAGGTAGTTTTCGTTGATAGTCGCCATAGGTGCTGTGTGGTGTCGCAGTAATAAGTCTTAATGTCCTATCCAGCTTACTGCTCAGCAACTCGCCCAGGCTAGAGCAGCTAATCGCGCCCAGGGGTAGCCCACGACAATCCTTGGTTCTGCTAGCCAAATCGGCCCCACTACGCCAGCATATCGGCACTCTGCCTATAATACTTGCGTAGTGTTCTCAGTCCTGGACAAGCCAGGAGCCGATCATGACCAAGCCCCGCTGGCTATTGAGTCTGGTGCTGCTAGGACTGTTGGCGGCCTGTGGGGTCTCTACGGTGAGTCAACCGACTTCGTCTTCAGCCCCGGTCACCCTAACCGTCTCTGCTGCTGCTGATCTCAATTACGTTTTTCCAGAGATTGGAAAACTGTGGGAGCAGAAAACTGGCCATACCGTCAGCTTTAATCTGGGTTCGACCGGCCAATTAGCCCAACAGATTGAGCGCGGTGCTCCGGTGGATTTGTTTGCTGCCGCGAACAAGACATTTGTGGAAGCGTTAGACGAGCAGGGCTTGGTATTTTCGGAGACGAAGGCGCTGTACGGCGTGGGGCGACTCACCCTGTGGCAGCGAGAAGATAGCCCCCTAGAAATTAACGACCTTCAAGCCTTGACCCAGCCAGCCATCAAGCGGATTGCGATCGCAAACCCTGACCATGCGCCCTATGGGGTGGCGGCTCGGGAAGCACTGCAATCAGCCGGGATTTGGGATGAACTCCAGCCAAAGTTAATCCTGGGCGAAAACATCAAACAAACCCAGCAGTATGCCGAAACCGGAAATGTCGATGTTGCGATCGCAGCCCTGTCGATTAGCGTCGAACGACCTGGAAAATGGACGCTCATTCCAGCGGAACTGCACAACCCGTTAGAGCAAATGTTGGCGGTACCTCAGCGTGCGCCCCATCCAGAGGTCGCTCAGCAATTTGCCGCCTTTATCAATGGCGAGAAAGGCAGACCGTTGATGCAGAAATATGGGTTTGTGTTGCCGGGGGAAGATCCGATTTCAACGGTCAACCCTGAGCCAGGGATGGGCCTGTGATCTGGCAGCCTGCTTTTTTATCGCTGCAAGTGACGGTGGTTGCTAGCGGTTTGATTCTCGGGTTTGGGCTGGGGCTGGGGATTTGGCTGGCGCGGACAAATTTTCCGGGGCAGATGGTGGTGTCTACCCTGCTCAATTTACCCCTGGTATTGCCGCCGAGTGTGGTGGGGTACTTTTTACTGCTGGTGTTGGGGCGGGGTAGTCCGGTGAAGGAATGGCTGGGGATTGATATTTTGTTTACCTGGCAGGCGGCGGCGATCGCATC
>PXDR01000478.1 GCA_003566335.1 Cyanobacteria bacterium T3Sed10_344R1 | reverse complement strand
TATTGGCTGTTGGCTAACAGCCAATAGCGGGGGGGCGAGGACTCAGAGGCTGGGCGGACTAAATACGCTGCATTGGGCGTGGAAACCGCGCCCCTACCCCGTTGACTGACAGAAGCAATCGCGGCACCAGCCAGAGGATTCAAAAAACTCTAAAGCCAACAGCTAATAGCCAACAGCTAACAGCCAATAGCCCTCTTCCCCTACCCCTTCGCCTTCGTCCCACTCACCCGCTTAACCCGCTGACCATCTACGTACAGTCCATCTAGGGCTAACTGAGTGGGCTGACTGGGGGCGGAGGAGATGGGGGCGGATTGGGCGCTGGCGGTGGGTAGGGCGGTGGCTGAGGGCATCCCGGTACCGACCACTGCGGTGACGATGCCGGACATCACCATCATCAGGGTGTAGTCGAGCAGTTTGGAGTTTTGCAGGGGATGGCGCATGGATTGGGACATTGATTCACCAAAATCAGCAGCAGTCAGCCAGCACTCAGAAGCCGACTAGGGGGTATTCAGTGTCCTAGCCTAGCAAGACTGCGGACAGAAATACGGCTCCTGCTCCACAGATGACGAAACCGGCGAAGCGAAGGTTCATTTTAGGGGAACCTGATTCGGTGGTTGCATTGGGTAGAGTGCGGGTCGCGATGATTTGGGCTGCGATCGCAACCCCAAGCTGAATCACGCCAAACCCAACCAGGTAGGCCAGAATCGGGGTCATTTCAGCACCAATCACCGCTTCGCCATAGGCATAGCCGTGAAAAATCCCTGCGATCGCACCCAACCCCAGCACCCAACCGCGATGGGGCAGCTTGGGGCTAGCTAGGAGAATACCAAAGGCCAGCACCGAGGCTGAAATCAGGGTTTCCACCCCAATTAAATTGATCGCTTGCAGATGGAGACCTGTGCCAATCAGGGAAGCAACCACGAAGGCAGCGGGCAGCCAAATCCCTAGCCCAGTTACTGCGGCCAGCAGGCCGGTGGCAATCACAAAAGCCAGGTGATCGACCCCAATAATCGGGTGAGCTAGGCCGGAGACTAGACCTTCTAGGAAATTGCTGGGGGCTTCATTGCCCAAGGGGTGATGGGCTCCCGCTGGCAGGGCACTCAGCCCTAGCAGCGTCAAGGCTGAAATCGCAGCAGTTGCCTGCCCACGGACAGACTGAAGAAAACTAAGACGCATCCGTACCTCGCAGATGTAAAGGATCATGAGCAGCGGGCGGGCATCCTGGCTGATGGGAGGGGATTCCCCACCCCAATCACAGTTGCGGGACAGCGTCGGACATTTCACCGAACTTTCCCCAATTTCGGGCGGCCCATTCAGACAAAGTGCTGCGCCAAACCCCGAAATTTTCGATGGCTGATCCCCATCGAAACCCGACTTGTGCTGCTCAGCTTACCACGCGGCTGAGGCGGCTTTTTGGGGGGTGGTGGGATGGTGAGGTGGTGGGATGGTGGGGAGGATTGGGCTTAAATTGCCAAGAGAGTCTTTGCGATGGGGGTGGCCTGGGAGTCGAGTAGATCTGCCAAAATCAGTAGGCCGACGACTGTCCAGGTTTGGTAGTCCCGGCTTTGCTGCCCTACCCAGCCGCCGGTTGGCCCATCGAAATATTCGGCCCAAGCTTGTTGGGGCAGTTGGTGCAGCATTTGCTGGTAGCCGGTATGGAGCAGTTGCTGCATTTGGTGGGATAGGTCTGGGGATAAATTGGGGTGCGATCGCATCACCCCCGCCGCCAAGAACCAGACCAAGCAGGGCCAGTGACCGCCGTTGTGGTAGCAGCCGGGACGGTTCTTGGGGTCAGATCCGGTTAGCAGCCGCCAAGCTTCCCCAGTCAGGGGCGGATGGGCAATCCGCAGGGGCATTTGCCCTACCAGGGTGGCCTGATTTCGGCAGATTAGCTGAAGCAGCGCAGTCTGCTGAACGGGGTCTAACAGGTCAAAGCACAGGGCCAAAGCATTGCCCAGGCTAAAAAAGCGAAAATCGGGGCGACCGCTGCGCAGGTTGCCGATCAGATAGCCTCCGTCAGTGCCCAGCCAAGTCTGGAGCCAGTCGGGAATGGTCTCAGGATAAAGGTTGAACGGATTCGCCACCGGGTCGCCGTACTGCTCCGTCCCCCGCCGCCGCCAGTCCTGAATAATCGGGGTGGAAATCCAGTAGTAGGTTTGCAGATAGGTTTTGAGGGCCGCAGCCCGATCGAGGACTTGCTGCTTCACCGAATCGGCCCCCTGCCAGAGATCCGCCGTGGCCCGCAGCGCCCCGTACAGCAACACCTGAATTTCCAGCGGTGCGCCCCAGACATCCAGGGGGCGATCGATCATAAAAGCTCCGTCGGGCACCTCCAGAATCGGGGCGGCGCGGAAGCGGGGGGCCATCACTAGGTCAAGCAGGCGCTGGAGTCCTGTCTGCACCGAAGTCTGGTTAGCCCAGGTGCGATCGCCCGTGTGCTGTACATACTGCTGGGCCAAAATCGGAAACCATAAGCTGGCATCAGGGGAGCAAACCCGGCCAATCGCCCGTTGACCATAGTCGGCGACTAGCTTGCCGTCTTTCTCCAGAAAGCTGGTGGGGAACAGGCCGCGATTGGGGCCATCGGTCTGCTGCAACGCTAGACAAGTGTTGAGAAAATGCCGCACCACTGTCCCCTGCCCGCTCAGCAGCAGGTACATCATCACCGGCACGTTGTCCCGCAGAAAGACCTCACCGTAGTTCAAATCTTCGTGAAATCCGGCTGCCCCATCTCCCTCCGGCGCTAGGGCGGCGACAGAACCCACCACCTGGCCGCCGCAGGTGACCAGGGTGCGCTGAAAGTGCGAGCGGGCTTGGGTCAGAATGGCGGCGGTGTCCATGGTGGTCTCCAGGGGGCTGATCAGTGAGCTGAGCAATGGGTTGAGCAGATGGGCGGGAGGGCGGTTGAAACAGCGCCCCCGATACGCTTTAGGATTGACTGAAGGCGTTGCGATCGCAACCCATCGCAACGGCCTACTTTTCCACCTTGATCAGTTTCTTATCGGCCCCATCGTCCATGTCCCTCAGCCTCTACAACACCCTGACCCGTCGCAAAGACAGCTTTCAACCGCTGGAGCCGGGAGTGGTGCGGATGTATTGCTGTGGCGTCACGGTGTACGACTACTGCCACCTAGGCCACGCCCGCTCCTACATCGCCTGGGACACCGTGCGGCGGTACTTAATGTGGCGGGGCTACCAGGTCACCTACGTCCAGAACTTCACCGACATTGACGACAAAATCCTCAACCGGGCGCGGCAAGAAGGCACCTCCATGGAAGCCGTAGCCCAGCGGTTCACCCAAGCCTATTTTGAGGACATGGCCCGGCTGAACATCCTGGAGGCCGACGAGTACACCTACGCCACCCACACCCTAGACGGCATCAAGCGGCTGATCCACGAGCTAGAGCAAAAGGGCTACGCCTACCCCAGCGCTGGGGACGTGTACTACACCGTGCGCAACTTCAAAGGCTACGGCAAGCTGTCTGGGCGCAAGCTAGACGACATGCAGGCCGGGGCCAGTGGCCGGGTAACAGCCACCGCTGAGGGTCAACAAACCGGGCCGCAAAAGCAAGATCCCTTCGACTTTGCCCTGTGGAAAGGGGCCAAACCCGGCGAACC
>PXDR01000246.1 GCA_003566335.1 Cyanobacteria bacterium T3Sed10_344R1 | reverse complement strand
CTTTTCGCCAATCCAGTGAACCCGGCGATCGGTGCCTTGAAGTGCCTGATAGCCAAAGTCCCAGTCGTATTGCCCCACGAGGGCGTCTAGCAAAATCTCATCACCTGAATTTTGAAAGGTGTAGATTTGCCGCATCATTTCCGTCAGTTCGTCGGCGGTGCTGCGGTTGGGCTGGGAGCCTGCGTTGGCGGGGAAAATGGTCTGACCCACCAGCTTGTAGTCCACAAAGGTTTGGCTGTAGCCCAGGTCGGCAAAGATTTGGTTGATGGCGGGACGACCAATGTAGTCAATCAGCTGATTGGTGGCAATGTTGTTGCTCTCCCGAATCATGCGCATCATCACTTCCCGCAGGGGGTACTCCCGATCGATGGTGAGTTGCGCCCCCTGGGCGTTTTCGGTGAAGTTGCCGGGGTCGATGTAAATCGGGGCATCGATGTCGATGTTTTCGCGCTCGACTTTCTCCATCAGGGCCACGGCAATGGGCAGCTTAATCAGGCTGGCCGGACTGGCGGGTGGTTCGTTGCCTTTGAAGCTGCGGCAGGCTCCAGACAGGTGGCAAACGCTGATGCGAACGCGATCGGGGTTGCCTGCGATCGCAGCAATTTCGGCCAAAAAACCAGAGCGGGCTAGGCCGATTTGACGATAGACCGGCTGGAGGATGTCTTCGTACTCGCTGATCTTGTCTGCTGCTTGATCGGCAAGTGCTGACTCTGGCGAAACAGTTTTTAGTTGGTCGATGGCGGCGTGCCACAAAAATAGCTCTTGGCTAAGGGCGGCTGCTTCGCCGTGGCCGTCATTGCGGGTGGCAATCGCCTGCTGCCCCAGTTCTAGGGCGCGATCGTAGCTGGCCTGGGCCACTTCTTCCAGCTGGATTTGATAGGTGACTCGCTGGGCAACCTGGGCCAAGGTGAGGTGGGCCGGGCGGCTGCCGTCCCGGGGATGGGATAAATCAGACAGCTGGTCGAGTTCAGTCTGAATGCGATCGCGCAGCTGGTACAGGTCACCCAGCCCCGAGGCTCGGGACAGGCGGGACAGCAGGGGGTGGTTTGTGGTGAGTTGAGGTGCGATCGCCAGGGAGGGCCGCACTACGCTAATCGCAGCCGTAATTCCCACTAAGCCTAGAGCAGCCCATACCGAGTAGTGCCAGCGTGCCATGCATTCCTCTCCATTAACCCTGTTGCCGTGCGGTGACCCCGCTGAGTCAACCAATGGTCACTGGACTGACCGTAGCCAATCCCTTATCCCGTCAATTCCCTAGCCGCTTTCGCGTCTGTCTTGCTGAACCTAGACCGGATTTTAAGGCGTTTCGCTTTACTTTCTTACTTTTAGGGAAACATTAGCCTGTTCTCAGCCCATTGAGGTGTCAGGGTTGCTACAGACCCATCATGCCTAGGCAGCAGGCCGTCAGCCCTTGGCCCTCTACCGTAGCCCTATACTGATTAAGTTGAATCTAGGCTAAGCATCACTTTTCTGGCTATCGCCTTTCTGAGCTATCGCCTTTTTGAATCATTGCAGTTAAGTTCATCGCAGTAAGTTAAGGAGCCTTCATGTCGTCTATCCGCGAGTTGCATCAACAGCTCACGCGCAAAGAGCGTTCTGCCACCGAAATCACCGAAGCCTACCTCCACCGGATTGAGGCAGTTGACCCCCAAGTTCGCAGCTTCCTGTCCGTCACGGGAGATACGGCCCTGGCTCAAGCGCAGCGGATTGACGCCAAAATTGCCGCCGGAGAAGAGATTGGGTTGCTGGCCGGGATTCCCTTAGGCGTTAAGGATAACCTCTGCACCAAAGGGATTCGCACCACCTGCGGATCTAAAATCCTGGAGAACTTTGTCCCCCCCTACGAGTCCACCGTGACCGAGCGGCTGGCGACAGCCGGGGCTATTTGCCTGGGCAAAACCAACCTCGACGAGTTTGCCATGGGCAGCTCCACCGAAAACTCGGCTTACCAAACCACCGCCAATCCCTGGGACTTAACCCGGGTGCCGGGGGGATCCTCTGGCGGCTCGGCGGCAGCGGTATCGGCTCAGGAATGTGTGGCGTCCTTAGGGTCAGACACTGGGGGCTCTATTCGTCAGCCCGCCTCATTCTGTGGTGTTGTCGGCCTTAAGCCCACCTATGGCCTAGTTTCCCGCTACGGCCTGGTCGCATTCGCTTCTTCGCTCGACCAAATTGGCCCCCTGACTCCCACCGTAGAAGACGCAGCGATTTTGCTGCAGTCCATTGCCGGTCATGATCCTCGGGATTCCACCAGCCTGAATGTGGAAATTCCCGACTACGTGAAGGCGATGCGCCCTACCCTCAACCGCCGCAACAAGCGCCGAATTGGCGTGATTAAAGAAACCTTTGGCGGTGGACTTGACCCGGTGGTCGAAGCCGCTGTCGAAAAGGCGATTCAGCAGCTTCAGGAGTTAGGGGCAGAAATCCAGGTGATTTCCTGTCCCCAGTTTCGCTATGGGTTGCCGACTTACTACATCCTGGCTCCGTCTGAGGCATCGTCTAACTTGGCTCGCTATGACGGCGTGAAGTATGGCAACCGCAGCGAAGCCGATAGCCTGATGTCCCTCTATACAGAAACCCGATCTGCGGGGTTTGGGCCTGAGGTCAAGCGGCGGATCATGATTGGTACCTACACCCTGTCTGCGGGCTACTATGACGCTTACTATCTCAAAGCCCAAAAAGTGCGGACGCTGATTAAAGCCGATTTTGAAAAAGCCTTTAATCAAGTCGATGTGCTGGTCTGTCCTACTGCACCCACCACAGCCTTTAAGGCTGGCGAGAAAACGGATGATCCCCTCAGCATGTATCTGGGGGATTTAATGACGATTCCGGTCAACTTGGCGGGATTACCGGCGATGAGTATTCCCTGTGGGTTTGATGACCAAGGAATGCCGATCGGGATGCAGTTGATTTCTAACGTGCTGCGGGAAGATCTGCTGTTTGAGGTGGGTTATGCCTATGAGCAAGCAACCCAATGGCACAATCAGCACCCATCCCTATCTTCAGATTGAGGCTGTCTGGCTGAATCCACTTTGCCCGATTCACTTTGCCTGATCCACCTTGCCCGATAAGATATTGGGCAATTTGTCCGAACAATCGAGATACATCGCGTTATTCAGTCCGGGGAAATCTACCAGGGAACAGAATCAGGGATCGAAATGACCAACGTTAACCGCGCTATCCCTTAAGTCAACGCTATCCCGCCCATCAACACTATCGCGACACCAGGAGTTGTCATGGCTGTGCCATACCTTTCGATTGTTGTGCCCATGCGAGAAGGGGTTCCCTCGGCCTGGTTTGAGGCGTTTCTTCAGGTTAAAGGGGAGGTGGAGCTGATCTTGGTCTATCCGCCGGGTTGTCGCCCAGATGCGCCCCCAGATCCTCGGCTGAAGGTGTTCTCCAGCCCGTTTCGCGGTGAGGTGATTCAGCGACTGAGTGGCCTAATTAATGCCACGGGTACCTATGTGCTCACGATCAACTGTGATGAATATCTCAACCCGGCGGTGGTGCAGCTAGCGCGTCAGTATTTCAAGCGCTTTCCTGAAAGCTGGGTGCTGCGGCTAAGCACCCAAAAAACCGAGTATGGCAATCAAGCAGCCCTAGACGCGCCCTGGCAAC
Organism: Cyanobacteria bacterium T3Sed10_344R1; assembly: GCA_003566335.1. Taxonomy (GTDB): domain Bacteria; phylum Cyanobacteriota; class Cyanobacteriia; order Phormidesmidales; family Phormidesmidaceae; genus PXDR01. The sequence goes on along the minus strand of PXDR01000246.1, from coordinate 11,832 downwards.
CGTTGCCTGATATGGCGGCGATTGAAACCTGCAGCTACCGCGATCGCACCCACCAGCGCTATGAAGAGGGGGCACTCCTGGAAATTCCGATTGCCCCGCTGAACAATCGGTTTGACCTCGGCTTCCTCTGGCGGGGGCGGCAAGATCACCACGGGAGCCATACCGAAAATTTCGACAAGAAGGTTTGGCAGAATGAGCGGGTGCAGGCTGCCTTGCAGGAAATTCTCCAGGGCATGACCCTGGCTGGGCCGGTGAAATATATGCCCTTTTGGTGTCTAGATCGGCTGTTGGGCCTTTCTCTACAGGCCAAATTTTTCCAGCCTGATCAGGTGATTGGCCATAAAATGCCCCAGCCCGAACAGCTGCGTTCTGAAGACAATCCCCCAGAATATAAGCGGCGGGGCCGGTTCTATATCTTTGCGGAAATCCTGTTGCTGCGTCGCTTTCCCCAATATGGCTATCTCTGGACATTAATCGGTCACCAAATTCGTGAAGTACCGGTGCGGGCAATCAATTCTGTAGGGCGAAAATTGCCGAAACGATCGCAATCTAATCCTTCACAAGTGCCTTCGGCTAAAAACTAACCAAAACCGAACAAATCAGCGATATGGCCGATCCTAAAGACTAAAACCTGCCCGAAACTAAGTAAATCTAAGGTTTATCCTAAATCAGGCAATTGTAAACTCACCCAGTTCAAAGGTTAAATGATTCAGCAAACCTGGTGGGTATGCCAACCCCGTCTTTAGGATGATGGGGTAAGTAGCTATGGTTGTATTTAGATTTTATGGATCCTATCCAAAAGCAAGTTACTGTGCTGACTCATAAGGTTGATGAGTTACACCATGTTGTAGGGCAAATCAACACTCAAATCGCTGAAGTGTTGGCTCACTCCCATGGGCCGGTTGTCCCTGAGAGTCTTCCTCCCTTTGGCATCAGTCCTGAGATCCATCCTCGGCGTCCGCTGGAGCGGTCGTTGGAGCACAAAGATGTCTTGGTTGATAGCGACTGTCTAGATTTAGAAAAGCACAGCGGTGAAGGCACCCTGTCGGCAGAAGTGCAAATTCAGCGGCTAACGGCTCAGTTGACCGCCGCCTATAACCGCATTGCTGCCCTGGAAGAACAGCTCATGTCAATTCGGATTCGCTAGAACTCGGTTTCCCCCCAGCATCGTGTCCGCTTGCTTCATTCCGGACTCGATGTTTGCCCCAGGTCAGCTCTGCTGGACATATCGAGCCGCAAGCTGATCTGCTGCCAGCTGATCTACGGCCTGCCTAATCTGGGTCAGAGACCAGCCCTGGTAAAGGTGGGCTGCGATCGCACATCCCCCAGCCCCAACTCCTTCTTTAACAAAGCCTTGTTCATACGCCCTTAGGCTTGGGTAGCTCGACTGGCCTAAGTCAAGTTGGGTCGCCATCAACGGCACTTGGCCGACAGCATTTGCTAACCCTGGGGTATCGCCGCTGCTATCCTCCGCCACCCAGCGGGTCGTGCCCACCACCACATTGTCTGGCCGCCAAGTCAGCTGATGGCTTTGGGCCAGGGCTCGGGCCAACGCATAGACCGCCAGCATTTGGGTGCCCCCCGCCAGCAGAACGCCGTGGGTGTGGCTGGCGCTGATGGCCATTCCAGCCACGACTGGCTGCATGGGGTCGCCCACTGCGGCGACTAGGGCCAATGGGTCAGCCAGATTTACTCCGGCAGCTTTGGCGTGGGCTAGCCCGGTCTGCACCAACTGCTGCTTTTGGCCGTGGTTGCAAATCGGATGGCTGCTGTTGACTTTGCCGGTGGCTCTAATGCCTAACCCGGTGAGCACAGCCAGGGCGGTGGTGGTGCCGCCGACGACGCATTCTGCCAGCACAATTGGCCCTGGGGTCGTTTGTCCTAGACGTTGGCCCCAGGCTAACCCGGCAGCAAACAGCTGGGTCACGGTGGCTAGGGGTAGAGCTTGACCGGTACTGAGACAGGTCGCAGGCTGACCGCCTAAGTTTAGGCTGGGGACTGCGGGGGGGCAGGGCAATCCGGCGTTGAATAGGGTGATGGGCCAAGTTTGAGCGGCTGCGATCGCCCGAGAAATTAACACTGGTGACGCCCCGGCCTGGAGCGGTGGCAGAGGATAGCGGGGCTGGGGCTGGGGGCCGTTGATCAAAAATTCTGCATCTGCGATCGCAGTAAACCGCCGATCTGCTGGCGTTGCCCCTGCCGCCGAGATTCCTGGAATTAGCCCAGTTTCCGTAAATCCCAAGACACAGGCCAAACTGGGCTGTAGACCCTGCTGGCGTCTAAGCCAATCCTGGCCCTGAGACACTTGGGTATAGATCTTGACGGCTGCTGGCTCCCCGGCTGCTAGATCCTTATCCTTGGTCGCTGGAGTACTGGCCGTTAACTTATGAGCGATTGAAAAATCCTCTGTAGCCATTGCCGTCTTCTCGTTCGTCGGGGGCCGACTACTCATCCAACAGCACCCGCACCCACTGGGGCGGTGGCGTCATCCTGGCCCCCAGGCGCTCCAGCAGCAGCCAGGCTGCAATGTGCACCGTAAATAGGTACACCACATTACTGAGGAACACCATCACCACCGCCAGCCCCTGCACCACCTGAAGATTCGGCTGACCCAACACCCCGAGGCCCAAAATGCCCCAATTCACCAGCAAATTCAGCCCGCTTGTCAGCAGTTCTGTGATTTGGGTGGTCATGTAAACCCAGAGGTCTTCTCCCAACATCAGGGAGATCAGCCACACCCGAAAGAAAAAGCCCAGGCTCCCTAGTAGCGCCCCAGCCAGAATGGTCAAATTCCAGCTCGCCTGACGTTGCCACATCCAGCCCAGCTGCACCCCCATCAGGGCATAGGGCATCACAAACAAGACGCTGCGGGGTGGCCCCATCAGCACGGCCAGCAGCAGCCCAGCTACTAGGGCCGACATCCAGGCTGCCCGTGCCCCCCAGCGCAGATACACCAAAGCCATCGGCACCGGGAAAAAAATTCTCAGCAGTGGCCCGGGGGGAAAGTAAAAATTCACCAGCCAGATTAAGCTGGCAGCACTGGCCAGAAACGCCGTTTCGACCATGGCCAACGGGCCAGCTTTTTGGTGATGCAGGGCTGGCGCGCTGCCAGCGGGTGGCCCGACTGGTGCGTCTAGGGAAAATTCTTCGCCTGTCCCCCAGTCATCTACAGGGGGAGCGGCTTGAGGATGAGCGGGTTGGGAGTTGTCAGGCCCAGCCGGGGTTCCCTCAGGGGGAAGCGGATTGTCAGAGGCAGGTTGAGGCATGGAATAGCTAGACCAGCATTCGTTCTAGGGCATCAATATCGGGAATGCAGAGCACGTCCCGATCTCGAATAATCAGCCCTTTCTTCTCTAGCTTACTCAGAACTCGGGTCACGGTTTCCCGAGCCAGCCCGCTCAGGCTGCTGAGTTCTCGGTGGGGCAGGTTGGGAATTTCTACCCCCTGCTCGGCCACCTTGCCTTGACCATCGGCTAAAAATAAAATGATGTCAGCCACCCGGGACAGACTGTCCGATTCCCGCAGCCGCAGCCGACGATTCACCTGCCGCAACCGTCGCGCCATCAGCTTGGCTAAGCGAATACCGGCCTCGGACTCGTTGTGAATTAAATGCACAAAATCCTGGGCGGGCATGTTGCCGATGACGGTGGGCACTAGGGTAATCACGTCCGTCGAGCGCGGCACTTCGTCTAGGGGAGCCATTTCGCCAAACAACTCGCCCTTGCCCAGGATATTTAAGGTGACTTCCTTGCCGTCCAGGTTGTAGGTGCGAATTTTCACCCAGCCTTCGAGAATGAAGTAGACCGAGCTACCCCAATCATTTTCCAGCAGGATGACCTGGTTGGCGGGATGACTGCGGGTAACAACTTGGGCCGTGGCTCGGTTGACAGCTTCTTCCGACAACTCTGCGAAGAATGGAGCAGAGCGGATAAGGCTATTGTCAGCAGAATGCTCACGAGAAGAGTAACGAACGTCCATTGATAATGAAGAGGGGGGCCGACCCTAACCGGGCGGCTGGCCTTAGGCATGTCCTTACCAGGATAGTACCCGGGGTCAAGCTTGGGGCAGAAAAGATCTAGAGAATCCTAAACTAAACTCAATTAGTTGATGGCCTAACTTGGAGATGTCCCCCGCAAAAATACGGAATTTTGTTGAATTCTGCGCAAATTTTGGCTAAATCGTGGATGGAAGAGCCGCAAGCCTTGAAAGATTTCCGGCAAAGACTCGGCTTTATCGGACTTTGGTGCTGAGGTCGCCAGTTTTTAGACTGTTGCGGTTTAGGCTTTTGGATCGGGTGGCTGTGACTTTTAACCCAGGCTGGCATACACTTTGGGCAACCATTTTGGCTATCCCTTAACCTGGCTTTGTGCCCCGCCTGCAATCTTGCTAAAGAACGTGGGGTCAGGGCGGTTGTCAGGGCAGTCTAGGGGTATCTTCAGGAACAAGCCTACCCCTTGGCGGGGCTGTTGCCCCGGTACAGTGCCAAGGTCTTATCGAGAATCAAGGGTTTCACCGTGACTTCCCAGCAGGATCAAATCCAACGCCTGATTGATGAGATTGATGCTGTCTTGACGAAAGCCAATCCCCGGCTGCCGTGGGTGATGTCGGGAGAAGCCAGTCAGCAGCGCCAGGTGTTAGAGAAAACCCGCAGTTACCTCCAGTCGGTGCAGCAAGGCATCACTGTGGCTGGAGGCTGGACTCAGTCCGAGACGACGCCAGCGGAGAGTGAGCCCACTGGGGCTGAGGCATCGGCCCAGCAGGTGTTGCAGTCTCTGCTGCAAGAAATGGAGTACCTGCGGGCCAATATGCTCCAGCCGATGCGGATTGAGGTAGATGCCCTGCAACAGGAACGCCAGGCGCTGCTAGAAGAGGTCACAGAACTCCGGCAGCTGAGCGCGTCGCCGCCGCCGGCCCCAGAACGGGCCTTAGATGCCGAAGAGCTACAAGACTTCCTGGAAGGGCTGATGAGCCAACTGCAAGAGCGGTTATCGCAGCAGGTGGTAGAGACCCTGAGCCAGCTTGAGGCCGATAGTGATAATCAACTGCTGTTACAGCAGGCCGCTGCGGCAGATGCGGATGAGCTAGAACTGCTCAGCCCGAACCAGCGCTTGGCTCAGATGAAGTTGATTCAAAGCCAAACCGATCAACTGCTGCTACAGATGGATGGCACCCTGGGGCTGGTGTTTGGTGCACTGGAAAAAACGGTCCAGAGCTACCAGACGTCTCTGTCCCAGGGGCTAGAGAACATGCATGGCCTGGGGCAGCAGGGCGAGGTAATCTTCAAGGCGCTAATTAACCACTTGGCTCAGCAGCTGAGTCAAGAAGCCTCGGCGTTTCTGGAGTCAGGGGTGCTGCGAGAGGCGGCTCGGGCGCAGTTGCTGGCCTCCACCCAGGCTGAACAGGCTTGGGATGAGACCGTTGATGAGCTTGATTCAGACTTTGATGACTTTGACGATCTTGACGATCAGCTGGCCTCGACCTGGGATACCGCGCCAGAAGTCACCCAAATTCAGGCTGATTCTGCTGAAGCGTCAGATCCAGATTCGGCGAGTGCTCTCAGCGGCTTGGATGATCTGGTGCTGGAGGATCTGGACTTAGACGACGATGCCCTGGGCGATGAGATTGAAATTGATTTCGATGACGAAATCACTCAGCTCCAGGTCAATGACAGCTTTGACCAAGATGATGAGGAGCGCACGGTCATTCAGGAGTATCGCGGCCCGGCGGGTGATCCGCTGGAGTTGCTGAGCCGATGGAATGAAGCTGACCAGGCGATCGCAGATGCCCTAGCCGCTAACCGCGCCCCTGCGCCCCCGACAGAAGCCGATCCACCTGCTGCTGAGGGTGAAGGGTATGCCGAACTGGATGACTTCTATCAGAGTTTGTTTGGCGACGGTGCGATCGCACCTGACCCAACCAATCTAGATGACTCTGATGGGGTAGAGAGCGGTCTAGAAGATAGGGACGAAGAGACAATCTTCGAGCATGGCCTAACCGAGCCAGAAGCAGATCCGGTTCTAGACGACCTAGCGCCAGATGACTTTCCAGATGACTTTAATGATCCAGCCTTGAGCGATCGCTCAGAAGATGACTTCGTTGCCGACGACCTGGAAACCCTAATCGAGCCCGGTGCCGGGCCATTCGCAGTTGATGCAGATCCAGGCGAGCTAGAGCTAGGCGAACTAGATTCAGATGAAGTCAATGCTGATCTGACTGCTGAAGACTTAGCGGGCGATGAGCTAAACGTCGCAGACTTAGACGCTGAAGATCTGGGTGCTGAAGATCTGGGCACTGAAGATCTGGGCGCTGATTCAACCGCAGATATCCCGCCAGCGGCCACTGGAGAGTTAGAGGAAGACTCTGAGTTCGGGGCTGATGCGCTCAATGCTGAGTGGGGAACTGAGCCTCAGGGACTTGATGATCTAGACGATCTGGGGGATTTTGCAGATTTCGACGACCTAGGCTCTGGCGACGATGATGAGACAGAGCTGCTGTCTTCACCGCCTCCGGCACCTGATACGGCTGAAGTGGCCCCAGAGGCCCCAGACGCAGAGCCCCCGACCCTGGACAGCCTGCTATTTGGCGACAGCGACCTGCCTGAAGACGGAACCTCGACCCAAGACAGTCCCACCCTGGGTACCCTCTTCAGCAACGAGCCGGATGAAGATGCTGCTGCTGAATTAAGTTCAGCCCCGGCAGCGGATACCATCACCTCCTTAGCCGACCTTTTCCCAGAAGATCGAGTGGGTCAGCCTGCCACTGGCGTTGATTTATTCGAGCCTGACTTTGCTCCCGACCTCAACGCCCAAACTTGGGCCGAAGATGCTTACATTCCGGCCCCCAGTGAAGAAGACTTGCTGATCGCTGATGATGAGTCTTCTGAAGAAGCTGCGATTGATTTTGACGTTGATTCTGGCACCCTGCGACAGCTCAGCACAGACCTATCTAGCCTTGAAGGCATTGATCTAGAGAGCTTTGACAGTTTTGACGTGCTCAGCACGCCAGCGGTTGGGACGCCCCCGCCACCCGATAATTTCCCCAGTTCGCCGCCTGATTCAGCCGAAGCGGTTTACACCGACTACCCGCCTGAGCCCGACCCGGCTGTAGCTGCCGACGATAGCGAAGATCTCTTTGGCGATCAGTTTGGGGATGAGCCCACTTCTCCAGAAGAGGGGACAGATAGCTCTGAACAGACTTTAGAGAGTCTGGTGACTGAGTTGGGCATGGAGACCGATCCGTCTGACTCAGATCCGTCTGACTCAGATTTGTCTGATGCAGATCTGTCTAACGCAAATCCCTCTGGTACGGCAGAGACCGACACAGCCTGGACTCAACTCGAAACCGCCCAGACCCAGGAAATGCCCGAAGCGGAAGTGGAGCAGGCTCTGTTCAGCGATCGGCTGACTACTACTGGAATAGATGCGATCGCATTTGATCAGCCGCCAGAGTCTACTGCCAGCTCAGATGACCTGTTGTCAGAAGATTGGCTAGACGACGCGGACGACAATGCAGCAGATGCAGCTGAGTCCGATGACGATGACTCGGTTGACGTTGCCGATGCCCTCGCCCTATTTGCCGATTTGCCGGATGACTCGGCATCAGACCCTGAGTCCCTGGATTCAGACGACCTGGCTGGCACAGAGGCTGACGGCACCCTAGATAGCTTTGGGGATGATTTTGGATCAGACTCAGATTTGGATGTTTCCCCACCCTCCCGCAACAATGACGGCATAGACACCGTTGTGGAGCAATGGGAAATCTCCGGGGATGAGGATCCAGCGACAACCCTAGATAACCTTGGTCTGGGCGACTTAGCTGATGCCCTAGGGCAGGCTGAAGGGTCACCTACTGAGCCTGAGACCACAGAAGACACGCCGTTTTCCCTAGAGTCGTTGGTCGGCATGGACTTAGATGATCCGCTGCTGGATCTGCCCAGCACGCCCCTAGAAGCCCTGGGAGATGCGGCCAATTTAGCCAGTGAGTTCTCGCCCATGCCGCCGCCGCCCGACTGGGGGGCAACCTCGCCAGAGGACTCGTCTGGCTCCGCCGAAGATTTTTTTGGAGAAGCTTTTGGGACGGATCTCGCCGATCCGTTCAGTCCAGATTCGTTGAGTGATGGCGGCAGTGATGATGGCGGCAGTGAAGCCGATCCCCCAGCCCCGACGGACTCAGACAGCGGTCTAGACCTGGAGCCAGACTCGGCGTTAGCTGATGAGCTCGGGGCCGACCTGGATACTGAGCCTGAATCTGACCCTGAGGCTGATCCTGGCGTTGACCTGGCGTCGGACTTAGGAGAAGACCTGTTTACCCTAGGCGGGGACGACCCGGAGATGGCGGCTGGGTTGGAAGGCTTGCTTGACCCATTAGATCCTGACCTGCCTGCTGCAGAAACGGACGCGGATGATTTAGAGGACTTGGTAGACTCCTTTGCGGATTCGTTTGGGGATTTTGGGGATACCCCAGCAACTGAGTCGCCAGAAGACAGTCAGGCTGAGGAGCGTGACGATGAGCTAGAGCCAGATCTAGTCCCAGATCTGGCTCCAGATCTGGGACTAGATCTAGATTCGTTTGATTTTGACGCTCCGGCTTCAGCGCCCCAGGCACCGGATTTAGACACGTCCCTAGACGCCTTGACCCCGCCGCCAGATATCAACCCGTCAGACTTTGAGGCTTTTCTCGGGAACAATGACTTTGAGTCACCCGAGCCGCCTGCCTCTCCCCCGCCTGAGTCCCTAGAAGATGCGCCCCCTCTGGACCTGGGCACCGCTGGAATCAGCGAGGAAACCGCTTCCCAAGAGATTGACCTGAGTGACTTGGGGCCGCTTTTAGACATGCCTGGTGATGGAACGGCGGATGAGGCATCCGCTGCCTTCCCCGTCGCCGATAGCCCGGATGTAGATCTGTCTGGTCTCGGAGAACTGGATCTGGACAGCCTAGATCTAGATGCTCCTGAGGTGGGTGTTTCTGACGGTGATTTAGCAGCGGATCTAACCGCTGACCCTCAAGCGCCTGATTTAGAGGTCGCCCTATCCGCCTTAGATATTCCCGACCTTGACCAGCCGCCCCCAGCAGAACCGGAGCCCGCTGAAACAGTTCCCCAGCTCTGGACTTTGGGGCTGGATCTGGGCACAACTGGGATCTCTGCGGTGCTGATGGAGCGCTACAGCGGCGACGCCTATCCCCTCTACTGGCAGCAGGGCGAGGCGGGTAGCCCCCAGGTGTTCCGGTTTCCGACCCAAGCCGATCTGAACCTGAGGACTGCGACGGTTGGCGCTGTGGGGATATCTGTTGATCCCGGCGTCAATCCCGATGGCGCTGACGATGAGGCGATTCGCCTTCATTCCCTCAAGACCTTGCTGCCTTTGGGGGTGCCCCATGTGGCTGCCAGCAGTGGCCAGTGGCAGCCCCAGGTGCAGTGGTCTGATAACCAGACTGTCTCCCTCAACCTAGTGCAAGAAAGCCTGCGCCAACTGCTTCAGAGTGTCTGGCCGGGGCGAGGCAATTCTGTGGTCTGTGCTGCCCCCAAACTTTCCCCTGAGCAGGTGCAAGACATCCTGCAACGGCTTCACAGCGTGGTGGTGGGCTATCCGGTCAACTGGCCCGATACCTACAGCTTCAACATTCGTGAAGCGGTGCTGGGAGCGGGGCTAGTCCAGCAGTCTGAGCAGATTTTCTTTGTAGAAGATTCTATTGCGGCGCTGCTGTCGGTGCTGCCCGACCCGACGACTGCGGCCCAAGATCCGGCGGCCTTAACGGCTCGCCAGTCCACCACCCTCTACTGCTACCCCTGGCAGGGGGGCACGGTGGTGATTAATGCCGGGGCGCACCTGACTGAATTGGCGGTGGCGGATTTGCCAGCGGAGTTGAGCCAGCTCAACTATAAGGACTTTATGGTGCGCAGCTTTGCCTATGGCGGGGATGGAATTGACCAAGACATTATCTGTCAGCTGATTGCCCCGACGGCGGCCCGTACGCTCAGCAGCGATCGCAGCCCCAAACCCCACTGGCAGATTGCGGTCGATGACTTCGACGCCGCCTGGGCTGCCCTAGGATTTGAGACCCTGGATTTGCCGCGCCCCAGCGAACCCGACAGCGCCAAGCGCTGCCAACTCCAGCAGCGCTTACTGGCGTCGTCCCTAGGCCAAAGCCTGCTCCAGGCGGCCCGCCACCTGAAAGTTCAGCTTCAGGGGCGTCAGCAGGTGCAGTTCGTGCTGGAAGTTGGCCCCTACCACTGGCTGATTCAGCGCAAAGCCCTAGAGGGCCAGGTGTTTATGCCGTTCATTCGTCGGCTTAACCGCCATTTGAATGGCCTGCTAAGCCAGACCCGCCTGTCGCCCCAGGGGGTAAAGCAGGTGGTGTCCACGGGCGGGGCGGCATCTCTGAGCGCCATTGCCCGGTTGCTGAAGGACAAGTTTCCCAATGCCACCACGATTTACGACACCTACGCTGGCGACCAGGCTCGCTGTAGTCGAGTGGCTTATGGCTTGGCTAACTTGGTGCGCTATCCCCAGGTGCTGGATCTAGTCCGCCAGCAGTACAGCGACTATTTCTTGCTGCGGGAACTGCTGCGGGTGTTTCCTGACCAGCCCATGCCGATTACCGGCGTCATGCACTTGCTAGAGCAGCGAGGCATCAATACCCAGGCTTGCCAAAACCATCTGCTGGCCTTGCTGGATGGTCACCTGCCCCCAGGGCTGGTGCCGGGGAATGGAGAGGCTCCGATTTTAAGCGCAGTTACCCAGACTGACCCGCTGTATGTCAGCTTGCGATCGCAGCCCCTATTCACCAAGCAAGCCTCGCAAATCATTGTGCCCAACCTAGAGCAGTGTCAGCGGCTGCGCGCCTATTTTGGTCAGTTGCTGCACAACAAAGTTCAGACCCTTGAGGAACCGCTGATTGGCCAGTTGGCTCCGGTGTTGGAGGGGTAGTTAACGCTGGGGATTAGGGCTGGGGATGGTGGGATGGCGGGATGGCGGGTGAATGGGGCTCTATATGTTTAGAGCCCTGATAAATCTCTGGTAGCGGCTTAGCTGCTGGGTCGGGTGACGCCCATGCGAATTTCAGAGCAGAAGGCGGTGAGGGAGAAGCCGTTAGCGGCCTTGACCACGCAGGTGCGCATCCGCAGGTTGGGGTTGAGGAACCAAAGCTGTTCTTCGGCCTGGATTTCGTTGGTTTCGGTGATCAGGGTTAGCCGCTCATCGGTGAGGTGATAGCGGCCCTGGCTAGTCGGTTGAGCAGTGCCGGTTTGCTGTAACAGCTGCCCTTGATTGGGCTGATCTGAGGTCATCATTACCATCAAGGTGGTTTGCTGCTGCCGCTGGGGATTGCCGTCGATTTGGCTATCTTGATTCACCTTGAGGCCACAGAGTGCCTGAGCGGGATCCAGCTGATGCTGTTGGCAGAGCTGGACTAAGTCAGGGGTATCCCCGGTCAGATACTCAATTTCGAGGGTAGACTGCCCGGTTTGAGAGCTGGACTGAGGCAGATAGTGGGTCGTGCGCTGGGAAAACCACTTACCGGCCAATTGCTCAAAAAAAGTTGCGCTGTCCATCGTCTCTCCAATTCATTCCCAGCCGTTATGCCCAGGGCCGTGTTGTGGGGCTCCATGTGCTGTTTCCCATTCTAAAACGAAGGGGGACGCCTTAAGGGGGGATGGCGAGATGGTGGGGTGGTGGGATGGTGGGATGGTGATTGGACTGGGCTACAGCCTAGAGTGAGGCAAACCCCATTTTGGCTTTGAGGTAAGTGCCGGTGGCTGCGGGCCAGGGGGTCGGTACGGCAATGCCGAGGAAGTGGCTGGAGTCATTTTCGATGCGGATGGGTTGTCCTGGG
>PXDR01000325.1 GCA_003566335.1 Cyanobacteria bacterium T3Sed10_344R1 | reverse complement strand
AGCAGGGCCAACTGGATCGGGAGAGAATGCCGTCAAAACGACCGAACTCGCCGATACTGAATTATGAGCGCTATAACAAATCTTAACAATCTGTCTATAGAAAGATTCAAAAGTTACTCCTGGAATTACCTCCGTCAGGATTGTCATCAGTTGCCTGCCTCAGCGCCCATGAATCCCATGAAATCTGAAATCATTGGCCTATACAAAACAACTACGCCAATGGGGCCACGGTGGATTGGGCCACCCCAGCCTTAAGCCCCTAAAAAGCCCCTCACCCGTGACCGCCCGGCCTGCCCTGAATTTCCTGAATGACCCAGATCCCTTCAGGTTTGATGACCAGGTTGCCCCCACTGCCTGCCACTTTCTCCAAGTTCTACTTTCTCCAAGTTCTATAGGATTTCCCCATGACCACCGCCCTAAGTTGGACAGACCTAGCTGCCCAAGCCACCTTTGAACTCGACCGAATTAACGGCCCGACCAATGCCCAGGCCCGACTGCGGCTATTTGGTCAAGACGAGTCGGCGGTGCGGGTCACCCTGTATCGGGATAACCACGCCTGGTGTCCCTACTGTCAGAAGGTGTGGTTCTGGCTAGAGGAAAAGCAGATTCCCTACCGGATCGAAAAGGTAACGATGTTCTGTTACGGGGAAAAGGAGCGCTGGTACAAGCGCAAAGTGCCCTCGGGGATGCTGCCTGCCCTAGAGCTAGACGGGCTGATGATCACCGAGAGCGACGACATTCTGCTGGCCCTAGAGCAGGCATTTGGGCCGCTGACCCACAGCCTGCAAGATCCCCAGGTGTTGCCCCTGCGCCAGCTAGAGCGGGTGCTGTTTCGGGCCTGGTGCATGTGGCTCTGTTCCCCTAGCAGCTCAGCCCGCCAAGAACAGCGCCATCGGGAGCAGTTTCTCACCGTGGTCGAGAAGGTGGAAGCAGCCCTAGCCAGCACCCCTGGCCCCTTCTTTTTGGCCGACTTCAGCGTGGTGGACGTAATCTTTACACCCTATGTGGAGCGGATGCACGCCAGCTTGTTTTATTACAAGGGCTACGGGTTACGACAGGCTAACCCACACTTGTCAGACTGGTTTGATGGGTTAGAAAGCCGGGCCACCTATCGCGGTACCCAGAGTGATTTCCATACCCACGTTCACGACTTGCCGCCCCAGATGGGGGGCTGCTGGGCTAATGATGATCCCCAAACAGAACTCAATCAGCGCCAGGTAGATTACGGCCCCTGGGTTGGGCTGCCGGATGTGGCCTACCCCGAGCCCGAAACATCCCGGATCGAGGCGCTGACCCGCGTGCTGAAGCATCGAGATAACTTGATTCGGGTGAATCCAGGCGCTGATGAGCTGGTAGATGCAGCCCTACGCTGTGCCCTGACCCATTTGGTCACAGGGGAAGCTTGTCAGCCGCCAGACGGATCGGACAGTGCCCTGCGCTATCTGCGGGATCGGGTAAACGTGCCTCGGGATATGTCGATTTATGCGGCTAAGCGGCTGCGGCAATCCCTGGAAGCCACGGCGATGCTAGACGGGACGGGCCAGGGGCCAGCTATCCCAGTACGGCATCGGCGGGATCAAGATCCGGCGGACTTTGCGGCAGCGAGTCGTTAAGGGGTAACCCGGAGCCGGTAAGTTGCCACTTGCCAGGGGGTGAGGGTGTTGTTGGGGGGAATCTGGGAATCTGGGGTTTCTAGGAGGGAGATGCGATCGCACCCCTTCAACCCCAGGCTTTGCGTAAGAACCAGCTCAGCGCCTACCCCCTGGGACTCATAGCAGCGCAGGATCACCTGATGGGGCTCGGCCTCGCTGAGTTTGAAGGCGGACAGTACTAGGCTGTTGTCCCCCAGATCGAGGTAGCTGTGGTGAGGGGGGGCGTCAGCCTGGCCAGGCTGGTTTGGCAGCTGCACCAACAGCGGCGGCTGGTTGAAGGCGGCGGCCTGGCGCATGGTTTGGGCAGCAACTTCGTCCCCGCTGTGGGGGTAGAGAGCGTAAGTGAACTGGTGGTGCCCCCGGTCGGCTCCGGGATCAGGCCAGAGCGGGGCTTTGAGTAGGCTCAGGCGCAGTTGGCTAGGGCTGGCGTCGAAGCCGTGTTTGTAGTCGGTCAGCAGGCTCAGGCCATAGTCCCCGTCGTTGAGGTCGGCCCAGCCCAGGGCCGGGACTTCCCATTTCGCTTTTTCAACCGGGGTTTGGGGAGGGGTGGGGCGACGGATTGCGCCGAAGGGGGTTTCGTAGGTGGCGTGGTCGGCTGTGATCCCCAAGGGGAAAGCGGCTTTGAGCAATACCTGGGATTCTTGCCAGTCTACGGTGGTGACGATTTTCAGCAGGGGACTGTGGGCTTCTACAACGTAGTCTTGCTGGATTTGGGACTGGGCTAGGCGGTAGGTGGCCCGCAGCCGCTGGCGACAGGGGCCGGTTTCAATCCAGGTCAGGGTTTCTAGCTGGGGACTAGGCAGGGGGTGGTCGGCGTAGTCAGGGGCGAGGTTCCAGGCATCCCAGTATTGGCCCTGGTCTTGGAAAAGCTGGAGCTGGTTGCCGGGGCCGCTGAGGACGGGGCGCTGGTGGCGCTTGTCCCAGATTTGGCTGAGTTGACCGGTGTTGGGGTCGATGTCGATGCGGAGATAGGGGTTTTCCAGGGTGGCTTTGAACTCGGGCTCCCCTTCTCCCAACCTGGGAGAAGGGGTTGGGGGATGAGGGTACAGAGGTTCTTTGGCCCTCACCCTAAATCCCTCTCCCAGGAAGGGAGAGGGACTTTGAGCTTCTCCGGGGCAGAGCCAGAACCAGCGGTAGCCGATGGCGGGGATTTGGGGGGCGAGGAACCATAGGGTGCCGTCGGCATCCAGTTGGCTGGGACAGGGGTGGCCTTGGGAATCTAGGACGTGGTAGGGCTGATCTGGGGGTGGGGTGACGGGTACGAGTTCGCTGCGGGGCCAGTTGAGGGGGTTGAAGACCCAGAGGGGCTGGGCCTGAGGCTGGGGCGCTGGCGGTTGCGGGGTCTGGGTTGCGATCGCAGCCAACGCTTTCTCTAAGATGTCCTCGCCGGTCTTGATCGCCTCGGCCCAAGCCTGATTCGCGTCCTCGAAAACCTCGGGGATGGCGGTACCGGGCAGGATGTCGTGGAACTGGTTGAACAAGACCTGTTTCCAGGCTTGCTCTAGTTCTGCCTGGGGATAGGGCTGCTGGGTTAATAGCCAAGCCAGGGTTGCTGTCAGCTCCGCCTGATACAGCAACCGCTCACAGTGGCGGTTGGCCTGCTTTTGGTCGCCGTGGGTGGTGTAGCAGCCGCGATGGAGTTCTAGGTAAAGTTCGTCGTCCCACACCGGCAGGGCTGGGGGATCGCTAGGTTGGGGCTGATCCTGCCCCGTTGGCGGCGGGGCCACTTGAGCCACAAATTCCGCCGCGTGGCCGAACGTCAGCTTGGGGAAGAGGGGAGAGCTAGCCCAGCGCCGGGCCTGGAGCAGCATTTGGCGGGTAGGGCCGCCGCCGTGATCGCCGACGCCGGGTAGCCAGAGGGCTTGAGTTTGACCGGTTTGGCCTTCCCAGTTGGCGGCATAGGTTGCGATCGCAACCGGGTCTAAATCACTGCCAATCGGCGGCAGGTTGAGGCTAAGAATCTGGCTGCCGTCCGGGGCTTGCCAGT
>PXDR01000436.1 GCA_003566335.1 Cyanobacteria bacterium T3Sed10_344R1 | reverse complement strand
TAAGGGCTTATTGAGCGGCGGCCCCCCCGGCGGCAGCAGCACCACATACTCGTCTCGGGCAATTTCCCAGGTGGCGAATTCTTCGGAACGGGGCAAGGGCACCAGCCCTAAGTCCACGGAGCCATCCCGCAAGGCTTGCTCCACCCCAGCGGGATCTGACTCGGCAATGGACACATCCACTCGGGGAAAGCGGGTGCAGAACCGGGCCATGATGGGCGGCAGGATGTGGGTGGCGGCACTGCGAAATGAGGCAATCCGTAGACGGCCACCATATAGTCCTTTTTCGAGGTTAACCTCATATTCAATAGACTCACGTAAATCTAAGATCTGCTGGGCATGACCCACCACCCGCTCCCCCACCTGGGTCAGTTTGGCCCCAAACCGACCTCGGGCCAGTAGGGGTACTCCTAGCTCTTGCTCTAGGGCTGCGATCGCCCGACTGACAGCCGACTGGGAAATATCCAGATTCAAAGCTGCCGTAGAAAAACTGCCCTGCTCAGCGACTGCAGCCAAAATTTCCAGCTGGTAAAGATTCATAGTCGTAGATGTTCGTGAGTTCAATCTATTCGCTAACCGAATAGATAACCATCGCTGAGGGTTTTGATCTGTTCAGTTTGGGAACGTTAGGGTGACAACCAAGCCAACGGATTCCCCATCCCAGACGACATTATGTTTGAACTTTTACCGTTCTCCAAGTTTAGAGACACCCCCAGCGTCCGGTTTTTTGACATCACGATTCCGGCTTCTAACGCTCGGGACTTGGTGTTTCACGATGGCCCTGCCACTAGCCCAAACAACAGCCCCCAGGGGGATTGGCAGTTTTACCTCCATCCCAACCAAGAAGACAATTTGCTGGCAGTGTCCGGGGGACGGACGTTCTATTTAGTCAATTTTGCCTGGCAGCATCCTTACCATGTGGTGCGACTGGATGCGAATCGCAGCATTTTGCGCCTTCCGCCGGGCACGTTTCACCGATCTGTGTCAGATCCGGATGGTTCTTTGGTGCTGAACCAAGGGGTGCGAACCGCCCAAGCCAGTCATGCCACTGAGTTCCGGGTTTATAACAGCGGCGATATTCCCCGGCTCCAGCGGCTGCTGACTTCGGGGCTGCCACCCCAGTATCACGGCTTCGAGTCGGTGTTTCCCCTGGCGGCTTAAGGCGTTCTGCCCGGATTTACTCTGCCCCGACTCACTGTTGCCACTGGCTAACTTTCGTCACAATCAGATTCATAACTCCCCGGCGGTGCGCTGCTGGGGAGTTTTTATTGCGCCCTAGACGGACTCAGGGGTGCGATCGCTGGCGGGGGGAAAACTTACTGGGGCATTGGCGACTTGGGCACTGGCCAACAGAGCGGGCTCATACCAGCACTGGCGATAAATCAGCTCTAGCTCGTTTCCGGCGTCAGAAAAATAGTCGATTTGCTGGGACTGGAGGGTCACCATCACCCGAAAAACCAGCAGGGCCAAAATAGCCACCACCATACCTGCCGCAGTAGTGATCAAGGCTTCCCCAATCCCGGCAGCGGCAGCGTTGGCCTGCTCTCCACTGCCCCCGCTGCCGATGTCTAGACTAGCGAAGGTGGCAATCAGGCCCGTAACCGTGCCGAGTAGCCCGAGCAAGGGCGCAACTGCGACGATGGTTTCTAGCAGTTTGTCCCCTTTGCGCATTTTGACGAATTCGCGATCCCCTGCGGTCTCCATAGCCAAGCGAAAGGTTTCAGGGGAAGGCTGCTTGAGCCGCAGGGGGGCGACCAAAAACCGGCCAATGGGCAAATCTTGGGCAGCAGCAGCAACTTGATGGGCTTCTTCTAGGCTAAATCGGGCGGTTGTCAGCACCTCTGCCACAATTTGGCCTTCCCGTCGCAGCAGCGGCCACCAAAATAGCCCCCGCTCTAGGGCGCAGGCTAGGGTCAACACAGAGGCTCCCAGGATGGGCACCATCACTGGGCCACCCTGGGCCAAAAACGTAAATACCGTACTCATGCAGCTATTTTGGATCGTTTAACGTCCAATCGTCCAATGGACAGGATTTCCAGGGGACAGGATTTCCAGGGGACAGAGTTTAACGGCGACTGGCTTAACTGCGAGTAATTTAGCGGATATCGACGGCCCGGAAGAGGACGCGGGCATCTAGACCCTGGGCTCGCAGGGCGCTGGCGCGGGTGTTGGCGCTATCCCGTCCGAAGAAACTGCCCACATTGACGAAGCTGCCCTGACGGGCTGAATCTAGATAGGCATCTGCATAGAATCGGCGCACGCTGAGTAGGGCGTCGTTGCCGCCGGGAACGGCGACAATGTAGGAACCGACGGGGGCGGGCCGAACGATCGGCGGGTTGGTTTGAGCAATCTGGGTTGGGTTTTGGGCTTGGGCGCGGGCTTCAGGGCTGAATAGGGTTAGGGCTGCGATCGCACCCAGAGCGCTCCCGGCTAAACGGCCCCACCGGACTCGGGCCATCGAACCAGGGCAGTGACTCAGGGAAGACGGGGAGGCAGTGGGCAACATAGCAGAGAGTCCTCAGTAAAGATGCCGGTAAAAAAAGCGCCGGTAAAAACGCAGTCGAAAGGCTGTCAGAACTTAAAGGGGAGACCATCGCGGGATCATGGCGACAGTGCGATCGCAATTCCTGCGAAAATCAGCGGATTCTCGGAAGTTCTCTTCAAAGTTTAGCCAAATCTGCGGCCAGGGTCTGCCCCTGTGCCCTATCCTGAGCCCTGTGCCATGTCTGATTTGCTATGTCTGGCAAGATGCCCCAACTCGATATTTTGATTTTGTCCAACGGCCCCGGAGAACTGGCCACTTGGGTTAAGCCGGTGGTCAGCCAGCTGCGGCAGCGCTATCCCGATCCGGAGACGGTGCGAATCTCGGTAGTGCTGTCCCCTTGCCCCAATGCTGGGGGGAGAGAGGCAGCAGTCGCCCGTAGCTACCCCGAGGTGAATCGGGTTCAGGGGGCGGATCGGTTCTTTCCGTTTTTGCTGTGGGGACGGACGGCAGACCAGTGGGACTGGTGCGATCGCGGGGTTGTGGTGTTCCTGGGGGGCGACCAAATTTATCCGGTGATCATTGCCAAGCGGTTGGGCTATGCCAGCGTGGTGTATGCCGAATGGGAGGCCCGTTGGCAGAGCTTGATTGATGCGTTTGGAGTGATGCAGCCCCAGGTGATCGCCCAGGTTAAACCCGCCCAGCGCCACAAGTTCACGGTGGTCGGGGATCTCATGGCGGATGTGCAGGGGGGAGATCCGCAAGGGCAGGCAACCTTGGCAGCCCAGCTGGGCCTTGGCCCTGAGGAGGATTTAATTGGCCTGCTGCCTGGGTCAAAGGCGGGCAAGCTGCGGGCCGGGGTGCCGTTTATGACTGCGATCGCAGATCAGATCAAAGCCCAGCGGCCCCAGGCAAAATTCGTGCTGCCCGTGGCTCCCGCCCTGAGCTTGCAGCAGCTGGCGGCTTATGGCGATCGCAACACAAATCCCGTGGTCGAAATCTTTGACGGGCCAGCCCTCCAGCTGATCGAGCCAGCGGATCCGACCCAGTTGCCCTATCTCCAAACAGCACAGGGGAGCCAAATCTTGCTGTGGCAGCCGTTTCCGGCCTACGAGATGCTGACCCTCTGTCGTCTGTGCATCACCACCGTGGGGGCAAACACCGCCGAGC
>PXDR01000480.1 GCA_003566335.1 Cyanobacteria bacterium T3Sed10_344R1 | reverse complement strand
GCGCGGTAGGCTTCCCAGTTGGCAATGCCGACGCCAAAGGTGATTTTGACGCTGTGGATTTCGGCGTAGCTTTGGGCTGCGATCGCAGCGGCTGCGGTGAGTAATCCGGGGGTCGCGCCACAGCCGGTCATGTAGGTGATGCCTGCGGCCTGCAGCTCATCCTTCAGGGCCAACATTTGGCCCATGGCGCTGGTGCGCTTTAGGGCATCCACCAAAACCCCCTGCCAGCCAGCGGCGATGAATTGCTTCACCACAGAGGCCATAAAGGTATTGGGCAGGTTGGGCAACGCCAAAAAATAACCGTCCACGGTGTCGGCTTGGCGAATCAGATCTGCGATCGCAGACTCACTGAGTCCACCGCCCTCCGCCAGATGACCCACCGAACCTTGGGTTTGGTAAGCCTGGGCGCAGGCCCGCAGATCTAAGCCTGTCGGGGCATAGGCATAGCCCGCCTTGTCCGCCACTGCCACCAACTGCATTTCTTGTTTGGGGGCCAGCACACGGGCCGCCGCCTGCCCCAACCCGCCAAAACCCAACACTCCCACCTTGATCGTGGATTGGGGAGCCGCAGGGATCGCAGCAGCAGCGGAGACAGCAGGCGCTGGAGTCATGGTCATAAAAGCCTCTTGGAAAACGACGGCCTCAGCTCGGGGCGTCAAACCTGGATCACCCCACGGCAGCTGAGTCAGGTTCCATTATCGGATCTCCCCTGAAGTTTACGGCTGGATCTTCCCTAAGATTCTGCCGGAAGATTTTTGCCCCTGAGCCGCCAGAATCGGTTCCAGTGACGTTCAGCCATTGTTCCAGGCATTGAACATTCCCTTGAATGAAATTGACGGGAGAGGAGAGTGCGCGATACTGGGATCAATACGGACAATTAAGTTTTGTTATGGCTTTGTGCCATAACTTCTCATATCCTTGGTTAAGATGAAGGAGAAATTTCCCAATTTGGGACGGACAGGGTTGAGTTGCTTCAAGATTGCCGAAAATGCGATCGCACCCCCTATCTAGCCTCAGCAGCTTGAGCGCCAAAGCTTAAACGCCCAGGTCACAACCGAAGCTCCCAACGCAGTTCATCCTGTGTTCTAGCCTCCTATCTAGCTGCTGGACTAGTTTCTGCCCTGAGTTGCATCCAAGTAGCACAAGCTTGAGTTCTGGTTTGTTGAGTTCTAACTTGCTTGCGCGCCGACCTGACCAGTTGAGTTGACTCTCGTTGATTGGCTGAGTTGAAACCATTCCTTCCCTTCCCCCTAACTTCACCGAGGCCACGCCAAACCTTCCCGCCGAACCCGGCTGCGGCGAACACCTTCAGCCTCTCCCTTGCACATTCAGTTCTCTAATTAGGGCAACAACGACGGTATGGAAACCCTGGAATTCATCATCTATCCCGACGGTCGGGTCAAAGAGACGGTAACTGGCATTACCGGCAGATCCTGTGCCGAGGTCACTGCCGCCATCGAAGCTCAGTTGGGCACCGTCGTCAGCCAGCAACAAACCGCCGACTTTTACGCCCAGCCCCAGCAACAGCAGTCCACCGTTGCCAACACGACCCAAGTGTCCTACAGCGACTGGTAGCGGACTGAGCGCCGCTGTTTTGGTGGTTGAACTCACCTCAGCCAAAAGTTTTTTCCAGCTTCTCCGTCTTGGCCCTTTAACGAACGATTTACGGTTACTATGTCGCACTTTAGCCAAATCAAAACCAAGCTCCGCAACCTGTCTGCCCTTCAGACAGCCCTCACCGATTTAGACATTGACTGGAAAGCAGGGCCACACCCCGTGCGGGGCTACCAGGGTCAAACCCACACCGCCGATGTGGTAATCGAGCAGGGCAACGGCTATGACATTGGCTTTAGCCGCAACGCCGATACCGAAGAGTACGAACTGATTGCCGACCTACAGTACTGGCAGCAGCCCCTCTCCGTCGATGGCTTTTTGAACCAAGTGAGCCAGCGCTACGCCTTCAACACCGTGCTGAGTGAGACGGCTAACCAAGGGTTCCAAGTGGCCGAACAGCAGCAGGCTCAAGATGGCTCCATTCGCCTCGTCCTCCAGCGCTGGAGTGCTTAGGGGCTAACCGCAAGATAGAGCCCAAACTCTCATCTCAGGGTGTCCCAATAGACGTGGGCGCGCCTGAGCAATGCTGCTAACTAGGAGACGGGATGGCATTTGACCCGACCGATTCCCGACAAGATTTCCCGGATGAGGCTGGGGTGACTCAGCCCACCGGGTTGGAACCAGAGCTCGGTGGCGAATTACGGCAAGCCCAAAATCGTTCAGGACTAGAGCCTGAACTCGGCGGGCAGCTACGCCAAAAAGGGGTGTACGTCGATGAACTCACCTGCATCGGCTGTACCCACTGCGCCCACGTGGCCCGCAACACCTTTTACATTGAGCCCGACTATGGCCGGGCGCGGGTGGTGCGCCAGGATGGCGACAATGAAGACTTGATTCAAGAAGCTATCGACACTTGTCCAGTGGACTGCATTCACTGGCTGCCCTACGACGAAGTCCGCCGCCGTGAAGCCGACCGAGAATACCAGGTGATTCCGGTGGCTGGTTTTCCGGTCGATAAAGCTATGCTGATTGCCCGGCAGCGCCGTCGTAAGCAAAAGCGACAGACCGGGCTCTAGGCTGGAATCCGAATTTCAAAGGCGGTGCCTTTGCCAGGGGTAGAGCGACAGATTAAGCTGCCCCTGTGTTTCTCTGTGACGATTTGATAGCTGATGGATAGTCCCAGCCCCGTCCCTTGACCAATGGGCTTCGTGGTAAAGAACGGGTCAAACAGGCGTTGCTGAACTGATTCAGGCATCCCTGGGCCGTTATCTTTAATCACAATCTCGACGGCCTGACTTAGCGCCCGGGTGATGATCGTTACAGTGGGGACTTCGGCCTGCTGGCCCGCCCGGCGGCAGCGTTGGTGATTCTCTTCTAAGGCATCCATGGCATTGGCCAGGATGTTCATAAATACCTGATTTAGCTGCCCAGCCAGACACTCCACAGGGGGCAATGCCCCGTAGTGCCGAACAATCTGGATTTCCGGTCGATCGGCTTTTGACTTGAGCCGATGCTGCAAAATCAGCAGGGTGCTGTCAATTCCTTCGTGAATATCGACGGTTTTGGTTTCCGACTCATCCATGCGAGAAAAGGTGCGCAGAGACGCGACAATTTTCATGATTCGATCAGCGCCTAGCTTCATGGAATCCAGCAGTTTGGGCAGGTCTTCTAGCACAAACGGTAGGTCAATGGCCTCAGCTTCGGCCTCGATATCGGGGTGAGGCGTTGGGTGATGCTGGTGGTAAAGCTCAATGAGCCCCAGCAAATCCTGGGTATAGGTGTGGGCATGGGACAGGTTACCGTAGATGAAGTTAACCGGATTATTAATTTCGTGGGCGATCCCGGCTACTAGTTGCCCCAAGCTAGACATTTTTTCAGTCTGAATCAGCTGGGTTTGGGTCTGGCGCAGTTCCTGAAGGGTTTGCTCTAAGGTGGCGGCTTGCTGGCGCAGTTCGGCTTCTGACTTTTCTAGAGCAACCTTGGACTCGATGCGCTCGGTCACGTCCTGAAAGGTGCCCAGCACCCCAATCACCTTGCCGTCGGCATCGTGGAGCGGGATTTTGTTGGTTTCTGACCAACGCTGGCTGCCATCGGCGTATT
>PXDR01000600.1 GCA_003566335.1 Cyanobacteria bacterium T3Sed10_344R1 | reverse complement strand
CCATCCCGCCATCCCACCATGCCTACGTCCGCAACACATACCCCACCCCGCGCACCGTTTGAATAATCCTAGGCTCACCCTCAGCCT
Organism: Cyanobacteria bacterium T3Sed10_344R1; assembly: GCA_003566335.1. Lineage (GTDB taxonomy): Bacteria > Cyanobacteriota > Cyanobacteriia > Phormidesmidales > Phormidesmidaceae > PXDR01. Next base: position 3,567 of record PXDR01000600.1, on the reverse strand, counting down.
CTAACTTCAGCCGCAGGTAGCGCACATAGACCTCAATAATGTTGGAATCCCCCATAAAGTCGTAGCCCCAGACTTCTTCCAAGATCCGATCCCGGGGCAGCACCTGGCGCGGATGACGCAGCAGATAGTCCAACAGCTCAAACTCTTTGGCCGTCAGCTCAATTGCCCGGCTTCCCCGTCGCACCTCCCGAGTGATCCGATCCAGGGACAGATCGCTGTATTGCAGCCGCTCCGGTTCTGTGGGCTGATTCCGCCGCAACTGTGCCCGCACCCGGGCCAATAGCTCCTCAATGCTGAAAGGCTTGGTCACATAGTCATCCGCCCCAGCATCTAGCCCGGTCACCCGATCGACCACATCATCCTTCGCGGTCATCAAAATCACCGGAGCCCGGCAGCCTGTAGCCCGCAGCCGCCGACACACCTCCACCCCCGACATTCCCGGCATCATCCAGTCCAAAATGACCAGATCCGGTAAGCCATCCCGGGCCGCCATCAGCCCCGAGAGGCCGTCATGGGCGACTGTGACGGCGTAACCTTCATAGCTCAGCTCTAGCTCCACAAATCGGGCCAGCTTCACTTCATCTTCGACCAGCAGCACCTTGGCCGCTGGCTGGGTATTGGATTCAGCAGACGTTGGCGCAGTCATCGGCATCCTCGCAGGCGATATGCAGGGGTTGTGCAGGGTCTATAGGGTCTCAGGGCGAAACTCGATCCCATGACGGCTTGAATTATTTAGGGAATCAAGGGGCGACTCTCAGCAAAAATTCAGTCGGCCTGGCCTAAATGGTAAGTAAGCCGACGGTCAGTCAGATCCGTACTTGAGATCCGTACTCTTGATGTCCGGCGGTAATAGTCAGGCTGGATGTTATGAGGCTGGAATCATGGGACAGGATTGGTTACGACAGGGACGACGCTCTAAACTGCATTTCTCTAGACTGCATTTCTCTAAACTGCGCTTTGTTTTGCTCTTAGCGGCGGGGTTATTTCTCTATCCAGCAGCCCCGGCCCTGGCCCAAGAAGCCGCAGGCTGGAATCCCCAGAGCGTTTTGATCGACGTGCTGAGCTGGATTGATGGCCTGGGGCTGGTTGGCCCGCTGGCCTTTATGGCGCTGTATGTGTTGATTACAGTGTCCTTCTTACCGGCCTCGGTCGTCACCCTGGGGGCTGGGGTGGTGTTTGGCTTGGGGGCGGGGTCTCTCTGGGTCTTTTTTGGGGCGATGCTCGGGGCGACGGCTGCCTTTTTGCTGGGTCGCTATGTGGCCCGAGACTGGGTGGCGAAAAAAATTGCTGGGAATGCCCGGTTTCAGGCGGTGGATTCCGCGATTGGTCAGCAGGGGCTGAAAATCATTTTTCTGCTGCGGCTATCTCCAGCGTTTCCGTTTAATTTACTCAACTATTCCCTGGGCCTGACCCAGGTTTCTCTCAAAGATTACATTTTGGGCACCACCGGCATTTTGCCAGGGACAATTATGTACGTCTATCTCGGTTCTTTGGTTGGCAACCTGGCTCTGCTGGGCAGCGGCGCAGAGCCGGAGAACCCCGGCATTATTTGGGCGATTCGGATCATCGGTGCGATCGCAACCATTGCCGTCACCGTTTACGTTACCCGGATTGCCCGTAATGCCCTGCAATCAGCTATCCCGGCAGCGGATGGCCCGACCGACAGTCCTGATACTGAGCTGCCGAACGAATGATTCCGCCTCAGCTGCCCTGGCGGCGCTATGGCTTAGGGCTGCTGCTGCTGGGAGGAATTGCCTTTGCGTTGGCCGGGCCGGGGCGGATCTTGCTCGACCGGCAGGCGATGACGGCTTTGCTTGTAGACCTAGGCCCGATCTGGCAAGTGGGCGGGTTTGTCGGTCTACAGGTGATCGCCACAGCAGTTGGCGTTCCTGGAACCGTGCTGGTGGTGGTGGGTGGAGCCGTATTTGGCTTATTTTGGGGCACCCTTTGGTCAGTCATCGGCGCGAGTTTGGGGGCGGTGGTCGCTTTTTGTTTAGCTCGCTACTGTTTTCATAGCTGGTTTGCCCGGCGCTTTAGCCAGCATCGGCAGATGATCAAGGTTAATCAGCAACTGTGCGATCGCGCCCTGGTCTGCGTGCTGCTGCTGCGCCTTGCCCCGATTTCGCCGTTTAATCTGGTGAACTTCTTGCTGGGGCTAACGTCGGTGCCCCTAAAGCCTTATGCCTTCGGGACTCTGGTCGGCATTACCCCAGGCACCTTGGCCTACACTTGGCTGGGGGTCACGGGCAGCGCCGCCCTACAAGGGGACGGATGGGGGGCATTGAGTCTGGCCATCTGCCTCTTGCTGCTGCTAAGCTTTGTGCCGCTGTGGCTAACCCGCCGCCATTAATTTTTGGTTTTCCTCCCTAGCCCCACCCCAATATTGACTACATGGCAAAACATCGGCATCGCTATCGCTGGCTTGGGTGTTTGCTCTTAGGCTTTTGGCTGGTTTTCAGCACGCCTTGGGCGGGTCTAGCCCAAACTTCACCCACCGTTGAACCCACGAGCGCCAATGTGGTGCTAGACGGTCGCCCGTTATTCCAGGTGACGGCTGCCGATCCGCTCACGGCACCGGAACGGGCGGAGCGGATTAATGAGCAAATTCAGCGCTTGGTAGATTTCTCTCAACCAGTAGAGATCGAGATTGAGATGCGCAATGAGTCGCCGATTTTGCTGGCGAATGGACGCTACCTGCTGACGGTCACCCAGCAGGATGCCCAGCGGGATGGCGGCGGGATTGATGCCTCTACCCAGGCGGAGCGCTGGCAGGGTCAAATCACCCAGGCGTTAGAACGCGCCCAGGCAGAGCGGGAAGCTAATTTTTTGCGGATGGCCCTGCTGCGGGCGGCGGTGGTGGTCTTGCTGGCCCTAGCGATCCATTGGTGTTTGGGCTATCTGTGGCGGCATACCCTGCGCCCCACCCTCACCCGCTGGTTTGACAGCCGCGACGAAGAGGGCAACCCGGCTGAATCGCCGACAGAATTACGGCTGCTGCTGAACCTAGTGCTGTCCCTGGCGCGGCTGGTGCTGTGGGGCGCAACGCTACTCTACGTGACTGACCTATTTCCCGTCACTCGCCAGATTAGCTATCAGGTGCGGCGGGCGATTGTCACCAGCGTGTTTGCCCGGCATTTGCCCTTGGGGGAGCGGGCGTTTTCGGTGCTGGACTTAGCGTTTCTGTTTTTGCTGCTGTTTGGCCTGGTGGTGGTGGCGGGGGCAGTGACCAATGTGCTGCGATCGCGTATTTTGCGGCTGGCGGGCATTAACCGGGGCATGCAGGAAGCCGTGGCCATTATGGTGCGGTACAGCGTGATCTCTGTGGGCACCATCGTCATTTTGCAGGTGTGGGGACTCGACCTCAGCTCTTTGGCGTTGCTGGCCAGTGCCCTGAGTGTGGGTATTGGTTTAGGGCTACAAAACATTGCCAAGGACTTTGGCAGTGGCTTGATTTTGGTGTTTGAGCGACCGATTCAGGTGGGGGAGTTTGTCTCCTTTGGCACTTTCATGGGCACCGTAGAGCGGATTGGCGCGCGCAGCACGGAAATTAAAACCCTGGATCAGGTG
>PXDR01000274.1 GCA_003566335.1 Cyanobacteria bacterium T3Sed10_344R1 | reverse complement strand
TAGCAGCCCAGCGAATTATTGATCCCCTGGCGGGGCGCTACTGGAAGGTGATTAACCCCCAGGTGACCAACCGACTAGGCCAGCCGACCGGATACAAGCTGATTCCCGGGGAAAACGTGCTGCCCTTTGCCCATCCAGACGCGCCGATTTTGCAGCGGGCAGGCTTTTTGACTAAGCATCTGTGGGTGACGCCCTATGCCGAGGAGGAGCGGTATCCGGCGGGGCCGTATCCGAACCAGCATCCGGGGGGAGAGGGCTTACCCCGGTGGACTCAGGCAGATCGCTCGATTCAGGAAACGGATGTAGTGGTGTGGTACACCTTTGGCCATCACCACATTCCCCGTCCTGAGGATTGGCCAGTGATGCCGGTGGATTACAGCGGCTTTACCCTGAAGCCGGTGGGCTTTTTTGACCAAAATCCGGCCCTGGATGTCCCGCCCTCACCGCCGAAGAGCTGTTGCTGATGAAGCAGGCGTCCTTAAGCTCATGCTGGCTTCGGCTTCGATCAGCCAGCGGAGTTTTTGGGGCGCTTACCTGAGAGGAGCTAGGCAAATAGCAGCCGACCTTTGGGTTTTGGGGTGAATCGCCCTAATTCTTGTGCCGTTGCGTTCCACTCTGGCTAAACACGAAATTGTTTTTCCGGGTCAAGCACAAGCCAGGAGAGGCTCATAGATTAGTTGGATGAGCTGATCTGAGGGAACCGTTTCCATCGCATAGGTACAGCCTTGGGTATCGGCAAAATCTACCAGATACGCTCGATCGTCAAAATTCATCAAGATCGTGCCCACCTGTCCTTTGCGAAGCAGGATGGGTTGATGGGTTGCTTTATGCGTTGCTGGAATTTCTGCCGTCAAAACCACAACATCATAGTCGTTTAGTGTCATCGTAATCACCTCACTGATCAACTGGATAAGTATTGGTTAGCCGGGGAAAGTCTTCATTAGTACGAATAATCCAGCAACTCAGTACCCAAGAACTTCCTGTTGCTGTGGCCATAAAAAACTTGATGTCGTAATGGGTTCCATAGTCATCTATTTTATAAATTTCTGCCTCTTGATGAACCGCAGCATCCAATAGAGCTATTTCTAATTGATCTTTGTTTTCTAACGTGATTCCTAGCCGGTTATTAAACAGGATGGCTTTGTCTTTCCCTTTAGCATGATGCAGATTGAGTGAGTAGCGCTCAATCTTATCGCCAAGCTGTGCTTTGTCTCCATTGGGTAACTTCATGCGGCGACATCGTTAAGCCATAGGGTGGAATTCAATCTAAGTTAGATTGAATTCCATTTCTAATTTTGTATTTTGAATTGTAATGCCTCGCACGATGACCTGGGGAACTTTTGCGATCGCTTTGCCCACCGAGTCAAAGGGCAAGATTCCGGCCCGAACCTGCTCTCGTTCGGTTTCCGTGACTTCAACTTGAGCGATCAGGCCATCCCTCAAGTCTACCGAGATCAATTCAGTCGGTAAATCTGCATTTGGCATAAAGTTTCAGCGCTTGGGTTGACGGGACGAAAAGTGGCGCTTAAATTGGGTAGCTATAGATGCCCCGTTGGGCGTCTTTGTTCTATAAGCTAAGCTCTGAAAACCTAGCGCTGCCTAGTGGTGAGGCAACACCACCAGGCAGTAATCACCCCCAGATACCATCGCTATCTGGCGGCTGGCGTTAGTTTAACCCGGCCCCCAGAGAGCACTGCTTCTCATGCCTTTTTTTAGAAGGTACTAGCAGTTGATGGGGAGCCGGGTTTTTGGTGTTTGGTTTGTTCCTTATCCACTTTACTGAGGTAACCAAACCCATGTTTGACCCCACTAACGCCCACAACCCAGCCAACAACCCAGCATCTGCCGGGGCCGGTAGCGGCAACCCTGGCGATCGCAGCGGCGATTGTCGCCCAGTAGCCGGGGATCAGTTCCCCGAGCGATCTCCCGAGGTGCGCCACGTCCTGTTTGGCCCCGAGGCCGCAGTCCGGCTGACCATCAGCAACCTGCACCGTCGCGGCTACGCAGAGGCGAACGACTGGTGCAAGCCCCAGCCCACGGGCCAACCGGGGGAAGTGATGACGGTGCTGATTAAACGAGTGCCGCTGAACTAGGGCGATCCGAGCGCGCCCTTACACGCTGCTGACAGGTCAGAAACCCGGTTTCTGTGGGCAGGTCGTCCAACCCTAGTTGGGCGCAGCCAAAGAAACTGGGTTTCTAAACATGCGGCCCCGGCTATGACGCCCCATTCTGCTGGGACTCTTGCTAGTAATAGCGGCGCTCGTAAGTGCGGGGACGGGGACGATAGCCTTGTTCGACATAGCGCTTGAGCTGCCGGGCCATGCGGTAGGTGCCCTGTTTTTCATCCTGGCGAATGAACGGGAGGAAGACCCCAGCTAGCAGGCCCGACAGTCGTTCTCGATGGATATATTGGGTGCGATTGGGTCCGAGTTCCTGGAGTTCAAACACATGTTCGCTGCGAATGCCGGGAATTCTCGACACCCAGCGCAGGCAGTGTTCTGGCTGTACCAGGGTGACCCGGGGCCGCAGGCTGGTTTCTTCTTCGCCCTCTAGGCGACAGAGGGCGAGGGACACTTCCCGACCGGGAATAAAGGGGCGGTTGGGGTCGCAGTCAAACAAAAAGGTATTCCACCAGCGCCAGTCTTCTTTGTGGATTAAGGCTTGCCAGACTTGGGCTTTGGGGGCTTCGATTTGGATTTCGGTGTAGAGGTTGGGCATGACCGTCGGGAGATCGCCAGGGGATCGGGGTGCGTCAAGAGCAGTTTTGGCAGGGCGGGGTGGTTTACCGTAAGAAGCGGTTCAGGCTTCTGATTTGAAGACCGCAGCGGGGCATACTGAAGGGTGCCCTAAGGCCGCTGACTGCCACTGATTGTTTGGCTGCTGGTGCTCGTTCGTGCGAGTTTCTGTGCGGGTTCTGGTTTTTCCATTCTGTTCTCTATCTTTTCTAAGCGTACCCACAATGGTGAATTTGACGCCCAATCCTAGCTTTAGCCTAACCCTCCGCCTGAAGTTGCCCAATCAGGCCGGGATGCTGGCAAAAGTGACCCAGGCGATCGCAGCTTCTGGGGGGAGCTTGGGGGATATTGATTTGGTCAGCCGCGATCGCTACACGACGGTGCGGGATATCAGCGTCGATGCCGCCAGCACTGAACATGCTGAAGCCATCGCCGACCAAATTCGGGCGGTGCCAGAGATTGAAATTATTAAGGTGAGCGATCGCACCTTTGCCCTACACCAGGGGGGCAAAATTCGGGTGGAAGGCAAGCAAGCCCTCACCCACCAAGAAGATTTGGCCATGGCTTATACCCCTGGGGTGGGCCGGATTTGCACTGCGATCGCCCAAGACCCTGACCTGGTGTTTGACCTGACGATTAAGGGCCACACCGTGGCGATTGTCACCGATGGCAGTGCGGTACTGGGCCTGGGCAACCTCGGGCCGGAGGCTGCCCTGCCGGTGATGGAAGGCAAGGCAATGCTGTTCAAAACCTTTGCTGGCCTAGATGCGTTCCCGATTTGCCTCGACACCCAGAATGTCGATGAAATTGTGGCGGCGGTGAAGCAGCTGGCCCCGGTGTTTGGCGGCGTCAACCTAGAGGATATCAGCGCCCCTCGCTGCTTTGAAATTGAAGCCCGGCTGAAAAAAGAGCTGGATATT
>PXDR01000192.1 GCA_003566335.1 Cyanobacteria bacterium T3Sed10_344R1 | reverse complement strand
TTGAGATCATCGGCTACGTCAAGCGCATCCAAGACCTAGAAGGCACCGTAGACCCCAACACCGTCACCCTGGCCCAGGTTGAAAGCAACATCGTCCGCTGCCCCGATGCCGAAGCCGCCGAGCGGATGATTGACCGGATTGACCAAGTGCTGCGCCAAGGCGACTCCATCGGCGGTGTAGTGGAATGCGTCGCCCGCCAGGTGCCCAAGGGGCTGGGTTCGCCCGTCTTCGACAAGCTAGAAGCCGATTTAGCCAAAGGCGTCATGTCCCTCCCCGCCAGCAAAGGCTTTGAAATTGGTTCTGGCTTTGCCGGTACCCTGCTAACCGGCAGCGAACACAACGACGAGTTTTATCGGGACGACGCTGGCAACGTCCGCACCCGCACCAACCGCTCCGGCGGCATCCAAGGGGGCATCGCCAACGGCGAAAACATCGTGCTGCGGGTCGCCTTTAAGCCCACCGCCACCATCCGCAAAGAACAAGCCACCGTCAGCAGCGATGGCGCAGAAACTACCCTGGCAGGCAAAGGTCGCCACGACCCCTGCGTGCTGCCCCGAGCCGTCCCCATGGTAGAAGCCATGGTGGCCCTAGTGCTCTGCGATCACCTCCTACAGCAGCAGGCCCAGTGCAGCCTCTGGTAAGGGTTTTCCCGCCTCCGCCAATCGCCACTGGGCGGCTATCATACACGGGTAGATTGCTCGGCTCCCTCGGCCCGGCGACTGGTGTCGCGATCTCCTGCTCACCCTGACGGATTTGAACCATGCAGCCTCAAAACTCGCCAGACAACTCAGCAGAAACTACCCCAGAGACTGCTTCTGTGGCTCAGCTTGTCGATCAACTGCTCGCCAGCCGCACCATTTCTCACCGGGAATACCAAGCCCTTTACCATACGGTGATGGCCGATGGCACCGTGGACGAGGTCGAGCGCCGCCAAATCAACCGCTTGTTTGACGCGATTCAGGTTGGGATGGTCAAAATTATTGATTAGCAGACTAGTCATCAGAGTATCCAGCGGTCAGAGCCAGCCGTGATTATCGCTGTTCTGTCCCTACTACTGAGCCTTGTGGGTCTGTTTCTGAGTGCTTGGATTCTCTTGCCAGCCCCCAGCGCCTTTTGGCTTCCCCTATCCGTCGGGGCACCTGAGGTTAGTCCCTGGTTAGTGCTCATCAACCTTCTAGGGGCAGGCATTGCCTTGGGGCGCAAAGTCAAGCTCAACTATGGCTTGATTGCCCTGGGACTCAGCATGATGGGGCTGGTATTTAGTTTGGTGCCCTTAGGACAGGTGGCCGCCGCAACGACTACTGCCAACACTCAGATGACGGCGGTTTTGGGGGTCGATTACCTCGACCCGCTGCCTGAGGAACAACAGGCCCTCATGCGGCCTCACCCAGTGGTTTTGGCTGCCCTTTGGCGGGGAATTCCCCAGCCCAACGGCGTGCGGCGCGATCGCAACATTCCCTTTGCTCAGCCTAACGGCATTCCCCTCACCCTTGACCTTTACCGTCCCCCCAACCCTGCACCTGCCGCCGGTTACCCCGGTGTGGTGATGATTTATGGCGGCGCTTGGCAGCGGGGGCAGCCCAGCGATAATGGCGCATTTGCAGATTATTTGGCCAGTCAAGGTTATGTGGTGTGGGCGATCTCCTACCGTCATGCCCCTGAGTATCCCTTCCCCGCCCAGATTGAAGATGTCACTGCCGCCCTGGGCTTCGTACAGCAGATGGCTGAACGCTACGAAACCGACCCGCGCCGTATTGCCCTAATGGGTCGCTCTGCCGGGGCTCACCTGGCCATGCTGGCGGCTTACCAGGGTGGCCCCTTGCCGGTGCAGGCTGTGGTCAACTACTACGGCCCGGTGGATTTGCTCAGTGGCTACTACGACCTGCCCACCCCCGACCCCCTCGATGTGCGACATGTCCTGCGGGACTTCCTCGATGGCCCGCCAGAAGGCCCACAGCAGATCGCCCGGTACCAAGCCGCTTCGCCGTTGACCTATGCCACCCGCCCCCAACCTCCCTCTCTGCTGATATACGGCGGCAAAGATCGAGTCGTGATGTCCCGATTTGGTCAAGGGCTGGCCAATCGGCTGCGGGCGACTGGCAGCAAAGCCGTTTTTCTAGAAATTCCTTGGGCTGATCATGCCTTTGATGCGGTGTTTAATGGCCTGAGCAATCAGTGGGCGCTGTACTACACCGAACGGTTCTTAGCTTGGGCCTTAGCGCCGGAACGGCCTGAAGCTTGATTCCTGAGGCATAACAGGCTGGAGTTGGCTCAGCCTGCTATGCTGCCAATGCCGTGTGTTGTCGATTTGCTACCCGTCATTTGCCCTATGGCTTTGCAACTGCGCGTTTTTGTGCCGCCCCACCCCCTAGTTCAGCATTGGCTCGGGGTTGCCCGAGATGGATCAACGCCTTCCGTTCTGTTTCGCGGCGCGATGAAAGAACTGGGGCGTTGGCTTACCTACGAAGCCGCCCGGGAGTGGCTGCCGACGGTGCAAACTACGGTGCAGACCCCCTTAGCTCCCTGTGCTGCCACTTTTGTGAATCCAGAAGCACCCTTGGCGATTGTGCCGATTTTGCGGGCGGGGCTGGCCCTGGTGGACGGGGCGCAGGAAGTGCTGCCCCTGGCCTCGGTCTACCACGTGGGCTATGCCCGCAATGAAGAAACCCTGGAAGCAGTTTGCTATCTCAACAAGCTGCCTGAACGGTTTGAGCCCGGTACCCGCGTGCTGATTAGTGAACCAATGCTGGCAACTGGCGGCACGATTATGGCCGCGATGGCAGCCTTGACCGAACGGGGCATTGACCCGGCTCTAGTCCGAATTATTTCCATCGTGACGGCTCCCCAGGCGTTGCAGAAACTGGCGGATACCTATCCCCATCTGAATATCTATGCAGCCTGCATTGACGAAGGCTTAGACGAGAATGGGTTTATCGTGCCGGGGTTAGGGGATGCGGGCGATCGCACCTTTGGCACCGAGTAACGGCTAATCTTTAATCGCTTCTTTAATCGCTCATACTCTACCTATCCGGTCTGGACTAGTCCGAGCTTAGGACAGATGCCTAAGCCCCCCATCGCCAGGTAAGCTTTGGGCAGGGCATTGCTTGAACCGGCTTTGACCCCACATCAGTCATCAGCACACCGAGCCAGCATTATGAGTCAGCAAGATAACTTTGCCGGAGGATTTGTTGCCGGGGCCGTCGTCGGCGGCATCATTGGCGGCATCATTGGCGCATTAGCCACCGCTAAGATCAAAGGATCTGGGGGAGACAATGGTGCAGAGGGCGATCTGCTGTTAGATGAAGCGGCAGAAGCCAGTATGGAGTCGGCCCGGCGGGGGCTAGAAGACAAAATTGCCCAACTGAACTTCGCAATTGACGACGTGCGCCAACAGTTAGGGGGCGTCAATGGCCAGAGCGAAGAACCGGACTATGATCGCCCCGTCAATGGCGAGCCCAGCGCCTAAATGCGGCCCAGATGCGGCCCAGATGCGGCCCAGATCCAGCCTAGATCCAGCCTGAATGCGGGACATAATCTGCGATAGGCAGTCAGGGAAATCCGCTACACTGAAGTCAAAATCTCAACGCCAATCCTAGCGAAAAGACCCATGAATCCTTCTATTATTGGCCTGCTGGTCGATACGCTTTCTACATTTTTCCAGATT
>PXDR01000147.1 GCA_003566335.1 Cyanobacteria bacterium T3Sed10_344R1 | reverse complement strand
TTCCTCAATTAATGGCTCGGTGGGGTTGGGATATTCGGCTTGGTACAGGTCAATTAGCCCCAGCAAATCCTCGGTGTAGGCTCGGGCGGGGGTCAGATTACCGTAGATAAAGTTAACTGGGTTGTTGATTTCATGGGCGACCCCAGCCACCAGTTGTCCCAAGCTCGACATCTTTTCACTTTGGATTACCTGGGCCTGGGTGCGCTGGAGTTCGTTCAGGGTGTGCTGGAGTTCCGCTGCTTTTTCCCGCAGCTCTAGCTCTGACTTTTGCAGGGCTAGCTCGGTTTGTCGCCGCTGCCACGCTTCAAAAGCCGAGGTAATTAAGTCGGCTAGGGAACCGGCGAAGCTGATTTCCTCTATGCTCCAGTGGCGCTCAATATCGTCAAACACTTCGATCCCCAGCATCGCCACCATCTCCCCCTGGAGCCAGATGGAGGTATCCATAAAGGCCATGACGCTATCGCCCCCGGCATAAGCGATCGCAAGTTCCTGGGTGCGGGGATCCTCCAGGACATTGCTCACGGCAATGGTGCGCTCTTGGGTCAGTGCGTGGAAGTAGGTGGGCAGCTCATGCAGAACCAGATCGGGCTGCGGCGCATGCCCCGTAACGGCACTGTAATAGTCTTGGCAAGCGAGGCGATCCGTTTGGCGATCTAACACCCATAGCCCAGCGTTGGTTCGGAGGGTGACTGCCGCCACCTCCAGAATTTTTTCAACGAACTTGGAAAAATCCTGTTGCTCCAGGGCGCGATCCCGCACTAACTGGGCGATCGCATTGCTGTATTGCCGCAGTTGGGCTTCGCTCTGCTGCTGGGCTGCAGTTGCCCTGGCCTGTTCCGTAATGTCTAGCACTAAGGAGACATAGCCAAGCACGGTACCGTCATCTTGGATCAGCGGTGTGTTGTGCCAGTCGCAAGTAATGATTTCCCCAGTTTTGGTGAGGTTCTCATTGGTGCTACGGGTGCCTCCCCGCTGCTGGCTCAAGTCAGCACAAATCTGAGCGACCAGTGGTTTGACGGCTTCTGGCAACAGCAAGTCAGCCCCTTCCCCAAGGGCTTCTGACTCTGTATAGCCAAAGATGCGGGCAGCGGCTGGATTCCAGGCTTGAATCTTATATTGAAGATCCCACTCAATTACCGCCATTGGCGCTTGCTGAATCAGGAGCCGCAGCCGCCGCTGGGAATTGCGCAGAGCATCTTCGGTGGCTTTGCGATCGCTAATATCTCGGGCGATGGTAGAGAGATACTTCAGCTCCCCACTCTCCGTGGTGTGGCCTAAAATCACTTGAGACGTTGGGATCACCTGCTGGCCTTGGCTCAGGAAAGTGGTTTCCCCTTGCCATACCCCTTGAGCAATGGCGATGGGCACAGCTTCATTAGTCAGCTGAGCCCGTTGTTCTGGTGGGGTCACGTCCATAATGGTCAGGTGCTCCAGGGCTTCGGTTAATGGCAGCCCCAGCATTTGCCGACCGGCTCGGTTCATGTAGCTAACTTGCCCCGCCGCAGTTGCTATGCCGATTAGGTCAGGGGTCGCTTCCAGAATCGCCAGCAATCGCTCCTGCTCTTCTTCGGCCTGAATCCGCTCCGTAATATCTACGGCCAACCCTGCAATGCCCACCAGCAGACCGGATTCGTCTACCAGGGGCAGGTTGTACCATTCGCAGGTAATCAGGCGACCGTCTTTCGTCCGGTTTTCGCTAATGCCGGTGATCACCTGGCGATGCTCCACCAGGTCTTGGAAAATCTGGTTAACCGCCCGCCGATTTTGTGGCGGGACGAGCAGTTCTAGGCCGCAGTCGATCACCTCATCGTGGCGATAGCCAAAGATCCGCTCTGCGGCTGGGTTCCAGGTTTGAACTTTACCGTCCCGATTCCACTCAATCACCGCCAGCGGAGTTTGCTGAATCAGCAGAGCCATCCGTTCCTGGGAGTTACGCATAGCTTGTTCGGCCTGCTTGCGCTGGGTGACATCCAGGGCCACACCAATCATGGCAATCACAACGCCATCGTCATTCAGAATCGGAGAATAGCGGTTCTCAAACCAGTACTCACCTAGTTCAATTACATCGGTTAAAGATTCCCCGGCTAGGGCGCGCTCTAGGCTGGCGATGATGTCGGGGCGGTTCTGGTAAAGGTCGAAGATTGACTGGCCTACGGTTTGTTCCGGGGTTAGTCCTAGGGTTCCTAAGCCTTGCCCTTCTGAGAGGGTGATGCAGCCGTCGGCATCTGTGGCGTAGAGAATCAACGGGGCTGCCGCCAACACCGCCCGCAATCGGTCTTCACTGGCCTGTAGCGCTGCCGTGCGCTCTAGCACCCGGCTTTCGAGGTCGGCATTGAGCTGACGTAGTTGAGCTTCAGCCTGCTTGCGTTCAGTAATATCGAGCACCACGCCGTCTATGTATAAGGGCATTCCGGCCTGGTCAAAGACGGCTTGCCCCTTCTCGTAGACCCAATGAAGGGTGCCGTCTCCATGGTGCAGCCGGTACTCCAGAATGAAGGGCTCCCTTCGGGCAACTGCTTCATGAACCTTGGCCGCCACCTCGCCGCTGTCGGCGGCATGAATTAGGCTAGCCATGGATCGGACGTTGTTATTGATAAAGTCGCTAGCGGGGTAGCCCAGCACTTCTTCAACCGCATCGCTGAAGAACAGGACTGTCCAGTCTTGGTCGATTTTCTCGCGGTAGACAGCCCCTGGAATATTCTCAACTAGGCTACGGAAGCGGGCTTCGTTGGCCTGGAGCTGCAGTTCAGTCTGTTTGCGATCGCTGATGTCTCGCACCATCACCAGCACTTCGTTTGGGCCACTGACAGCAATCCGGACTTCTTCGTACTGGATTAACCCCTTGATCTGAATTTGCTGTTCGTAGACTTGGGTCGTGCCGGTGGCTAAGGCTTGCTGAGCGTAGTGGATTCGTTGGGTGGCTAAGTCGGTGGGTAAAGAATCATAAACGCTGCTGGCAACTCGGAGTTCACCTTCGCCAACGATGCTGAGCTGGCCGCTGCTGACGATGTCTTGGTAAGTGCCGTCCCGGCTCATGCGAATCAACAGGTCGGGGATCGCCTGGATTAATGCACGGTTGGTAGCTTCGCTCTGGCGCAGTTGTTCTTCGGCTTGCTTGCGATCGGTGATATCAAACATCGCGCCGTGGAGGAACTTCACTGCCCCTGATTCATCCCGCGACCCTCGCCCTTTTTCGTAAATCCAGCGCAGATTGCCGTCGCGATGGTAAATGCGGTATTCGACTTCGTAGGAGCGATTGGCTGCGATCGCATCAGCCACCACCGCCGCCGTCCAGCCCTGATCGTCAGGATGGATCAATTCCGACCAAGACCGCTGACGGGAGTCAATGAAATCACCGGCTGGATACCCGCAGAGGTCTTCCACCCGGTTGCTGAGAAATGACATTGTCCAGGCGTCATCGTACAGACACCGGTAAATCGCGCCAGGGACATTAGCCAGTAGCGACCGAAAGTGAGATTCATTTTCCGCCAAAGACAGCTCCGCCTGTTTGCGAGCCGTAATATCTTGGTTAGTGCAAATGACGCGGTGAATCGAACCATCTTCCCCTCGCAAGGGCGTGAGAGTGGTTTGCCCCCACACTTCACTGTCGCCTACGGGAACGCTCTCTTCATAGGTAATACTTTCTGCTGCCCCCAAACAGCGGCGG
>PXDR01000383.1 GCA_003566335.1 Cyanobacteria bacterium T3Sed10_344R1 | reverse complement strand
GGGTCAGCCCTCGGGGTTTTGTCTAGTCTCAGCGGTATGTACCTCAGCTACTGGTTTAACCTGCCCTCTGGCCCCGCCATTGTCCTAGTAGCCTCTGGGCTGTTTATTTTGGCCGTCATCTTTGGCCCCCGCCACGGCTTGCTCTGGCAGCAGCGCGTTTCTACCCCGTCTCCCCTTTGGCGCGAGATTCGTGGACTCTTGGGCAAACAGCCCTAGGTGTCTCTGTCTCCGGCTCCTGTCCGCCCCGCCCCCAGAACAATGTCGGCAAAATGCCGGAGGTCGAGATCCAGAACCAAAGCGCTAGAATAACCCCAGATTTTTCTCCCGTGTCCCCTTGACCCACCCTGACTCTGCGCCTCGACAGCGAAACAACGACGACCACGGGCCGCTGCTAATCACAGCCCTGATGATGTTGGGGGTGGCCTGGACGATTAACCATTGGTCAAACAGTGGCCCGCGCCTTCAGCCCGGCGGCGAGTGGGGCGGCGACCCTGCGCCCCTAGTCATGCAGGGGGGAGATCCCCACCTGCGGGCTTTACTTCGCACCATTTCTATGGCCGAGTCGAACCTGCCCCAGCCCTATCAAGTGCTGTACGGCGGTCAGCGGATCAGCGACCTGAGCGAACATCCCGACATTTGCGTCACCATCGTTGCGGGGCCAAACACGGGGGACTGTACCACCGCCGCCGGACGCTACCAGTTTTTGAGCACCACTTGGGAAGCCAAAGCCCAGCAATACCATCCCAACCCGCCAGGATGGTATACCCCCTGGGCTCCCTACAGTTTTGAGCCCCAATACCAAGACATTGTCACCTACCGCTGGCTGGCCGATGCCAACGCCTGGGGGTTGGATCTGGCCCAGCTCTTAGCCGATGGCCAGATTGATCGGGTACTAGAAGTGCTCTCGGGCACCTGGACTAGCCTCGGCTACGGTATCGAGGACAACAGCATGACGCCGTATTTGACCGAGATCTACGGCCAGATTTTGCAGGATGAACTTAGCCAATAGCCCGTCTCGGTATGCCGCCTTTTGTGTTTAACCCCTGTCGGTGCCGGTGTCCGGTGCCGATGCCTGACCAAGCGTCCTGGGGGCAGCCGCTATCGTGGGTCATTCCATAATGGATGTCCAAGCTAGGGCCGAAGCTGAGTATTTACGGGTACGGCGGCATTTAATTGGGGGCTGCCTCTGTCTGTTCGGAATTGTTCTGATTGGTGTGCTGTGGTACCGCCTGGTAGAAGGCTGGAGCTGGATTGATGCCACCTACATGGCGGTGATTACCCTAGCTACGGTGGGCTTTGGGGAAATTCACCCTTTGGGAGGACGAGGAAGAATCTTCACCATCGTGCTGATTTTGATGGGGGTGGTGGTGATTGCCTATATCCTCAACTGTGTGACTGAAGCTCTGGTGCAAGGACATTTCCAAACCGGGCTGCAACTCCATCGCCGTCGCCGCCTCATGGATTCCCTACAGCATCACTACATCATTTGTGGGTTTGGCCGCACGGGTAGCCAGGTCGCCTTGGAGTTTGCCGCCGAGGGGATTTCTTTTGTGGTGGTGGATGCTGATGACAGCGTAATTCAACAGGCCCAACAGTTGGGCTACATTGCGGAGCAAGGGGACGCAACCGAAGATCAGACCTTGGTGAAGGTGGGGATTCATCGCGCGGCCTGCCTGGTGGCTGCCCTGCCATCCGATGCCGAAAACCTATACACTGTGCTGTCAGCCAAGACCCTCTGTCCGAATATCCACACCATCGCTCGGGCCAGTACCGAAGAAGCGGTGCAAAAGCTGCAGCGGGGCGGGGCGGATGTGGTGGTGTCGCCCTACATTACTGGCGGCAAACGGATGGCGGCGGCGGCCCTGCGGCCCCAGGTGGTGAGCTTCATTGACGGTATTCTCAGCGGCGCTCAACGCACCGTTTATATTGAAGAATTTCTGATCGCTGAGGGGCAGTGTCCCCTCATTGGCCAAACCCTGCGTCAGGCCAAAATCCGGCGAAAAACCGGGGCGCTAGTGTTAGCGATCCGGCGGCAAGATGGCAGTTTGATCGTGGGGCCAGATGCGGATACTTCCCTATATCCCCAAGACTTGATTATCAGTATGGGGACGGCAGAAGACCTGCGGGCTTTGGGGCAGCTTTTGAGCCCGCTCTAGTCCAATCTTTTCCCCATTCACCCCTTAGTTTTTTGGCGGATTTAAGCCCTGGCGGTGGACAGTTTCCCCAGGTGACCCTACTCAGGGCAGCAACACTGCCCTGGGGGGGATCAAAGTCTAGCCACTGTAGGAAGTGGCATAAGTTTGCAGGATTCCCTAGGGGTAAAGGGCTACAACTATATCAAGCGCAAGGAAGCAGTTCACCACTGTTTAAGCCTTCAGCTTAAGAGATAAAACCCATCGGTAAAGCTATCGCTCTAGACTGCATATCGATGCCCTTCTCTTCAACTGAGTGTCTTTGTTTAGGGCTTGAGTTGACCTCTGTTAATCAGTCCGATTGTCAGTTCAAACTTAAGTCAGTGCTAAGCAGCCTCAGTCTGATTTCACTCAAATCTATCTCTTAACTGCTGATCCCCAGTTGGTGATCGCTGCTGACCTGCGCTACCGAAATCTAATGAATCCCAGGAGACTTCCATGAAAACTAAACTTTTTGCTCTAGCTACGGCTGGATTTGCAGCCGCTGCGATCGCATCTGTCCCCCTCGCTGCCAATGCCCAAACTGCCCCCACAGACTATAACTATGTCGGTGTTGGCGTTGGCGTCGGTGAACTCGGTGGAAACAGCAGTGTTGGCCTAGCCGTCAACAGCAAACTGCGGGTTGCTGATCAAGTCTCGGTGCGCCCCAATGTCATCAGTGACCTCAACTTTGGGGAAAATGGCAACACCCAACTGACCCTGCCTGTGACCTACGATTTCAACTCTCCTGTTGCCAATGGTCGCCTACTGCCCTTCGCCGGAGCCGGAGTCTCTTACTCCACCGGACGCGAACAAGTGGGGCCGATGGTCACTGCCGGTGCTGACTACCGCATCAACGATCGCCTGACGGCAAATGGAGCCGTCAACGTCAACTTCTACCGCAACACTGATGTGAATGGTGTCGTGGGTCTAGGCTACAACTTCTAGACCTAGCTCTAGGCAGATCAATCTCCCTAGTTAGGCTCTAGGGATTCAACGGAAAAACGAGGCGCTGGAATTCCAGCGCCTCGTTTTGTGTTGGTTTTTTGTTTTTCGTTTTGGGGGATAGGAAACGAGTTAAACAGCGGTGAGCTCTGGGGTTGCGATCGCATCTCCGTGCTCTGCCGTCATCTCCAGCGGCATTTCCCCATATACTTCCGCCGAATTGTTCGGGCTTTCAATCAGCTTCACCTTATGGAGGCTAGCCCCGGTTTCCCGAATCGGCCCAGACAGCAGGGCCCGAATGTACACGGCAATGTTTTCCGCCGTCGGCACGACCTCAGCGAAATAGGGAATGTCCTTATTCAAAAAGGTGTGGTCAAACGGTTCTACCACCTGATCCTCAATCACCTGCTGAAGCTGGGCTAAATCTGCCAACATCCCCGTGCGCGGGTCAACCTGGCCCTTAACCGTCACCTCTAGATGGTAGTTGTGGCCGTGGCCGTGGGGCCGAGCGCACTTGCCATAGATCTCGCAGTTTTCTTCATAGCTCAGACG
>PXDR01000257.1 GCA_003566335.1 Cyanobacteria bacterium T3Sed10_344R1 | reverse complement strand
GGGGGGGGGGCGATCGTAGGGGCGCTGATCTTCAAGTCCTTTGAACAGCCCGCCCAAGGCGGCGTGTTGAATCCTGGCGGGGTGCGCGGATCCTTTATTACCTCCTTTGACCTGCTGATTGTTCAGGCCAACAGCAACACCAGCCTGGCCCATTTTTTAGCCATCATCTCTTCCCTATGGCTTTCCCGCAAAATCGGCAAGCAATAATCAGGATCAGCAGTCGGCAATCTGTACCGGCAGCTCGCTGACCGACTAATTTCGCTTTGCTGACTGAACGGCAATCTCCATAAACTCATACTGGGAGCTGCGTACCGCGTCCCCTTTGCGGGGACGGCGCTGGCGATAGCTGCCGTCAGTCTGCATTTCCCAAGCGTGGCGATTGTCGGCTAGGGACACATCCAGAATTTGCTTGAGCTCTTGCTGAATACTGCGATCGCTAATCGGCACCACAGCCTCCACCCGTCGATCTAGGTTGCGGGGCATCCAGTCGGCACTGCCAATCAAAAATTGTTCATCCCCGTCATTGTAGAAGTAGAAAATGCGGGAATGTTCTAGAAATCGACCCACAATACTGATCACCCGAATATTGTCGCTGACCCCTTTAATTCCAGGCAGCAAACAGCAGATCCCCCGCACAATTAGGTCAATTTGCACCCCCGCTTGGGAGGCTTCGTACAGGGCCACAATCAGGTTTTGATCGACCAGGGAATTCATCTTGGCGATAATTCGCCCCGGTCGCCCCGCCTTTGCGTGATCCACTTCTTGCTGAATCAACTTGCGAAATGACGGACGCAGGCTCACCGGAGCCACCAACAGTTTGCGGTAAGACTGCTGGCGCGAATAGCCAGTCAAATGGTTGAACAAATCGGTGAGGTCTGCGCCAATATCGTCGCAACTGGTAATCAGCCCTAGGTCGGTGTAGAGTCGGGCGGTTTTGGGGTTGTAGTTGCCCGTGCCGATGTGGCTGTAGCGACGAATGTGGTTCTTTTCTCGCCGCACCACCAGCACCACCTTGGTATGGGTTTTCAGCCCCACCAGGCCATAAACCACGTGAACTCCAGATTTCTCCAGCTTCCGTGCCCAGTTGATGTTGTTTTCTTCGTCAAAGCGGGCTTTTAGCTCCACCAGCACCGCTACCTGCTTGCCGTTTTCTGCTGCCGAAATTAGGGCGCTGACGATGGGGGAGTCCCCAGAGGTGCGGTAAAGGGTCATCTTAATGGCTAGCACCTCAGGGTCGTGGGCCGCTTGGGTGATGAACCGCTGCACCGTGGCACTAAAGGCGTGGTACGGGTGATGCACCAGCTGATCCTGACGGCGAATCACGGCGAAGAAGTCTTCCATGTCCTCCATTTCTAGGGTGGGATCGTCCACCTCGGGCGGCGTCAGCCGCTGGAAGACACTGGGCACCAGGGGCGTCCAGCTTGGATCTTTGTGATCAGGCAATGCCAGCCGCAGGAAGATCATCAGATCCCCTAAGCTAACCAACCCGGCAATGTCATAAACATCGTCGTCGTTTAGGTCTAGCTCCCGCATCAGGGTTGCCCGCACGGTTTCTGGGGTGTGGGCTTCGATTTCCATCCGCACGGCGGAGCCCCCTTTGCGGCGCTTGCGCAACTCCTGCTCAATCGCCAGCATCAGGTCATCGGCTTCGTCTTCTTCGACCTCAAGATCAGCATTGCGGGTGATCCGAAAGGTGTAGTAGTCCTGCACCACCATGCCCGGAAACAGAAACTCTAGGTTGTGGGCAATCACCTGCTCTAGGGGCACCCCAGCCCAGAAGCTGGCAGGCCGCCGTTTGTGCTGCCGCAGGGACTCCGGCAGGGTAATGAATCGGGGCAGCACCTTGGGGACTTTGACCCGCGCAAAGTGCTCGCGGTTGTTGTCTGCTTCTCGCACAATCACCGCCAAGTTGAGGCTGACGTTGGAGATATAGGGAAAGGGGTGCCCCGGATCAACGGCGAGGGGGGTGAGCACTGGAAAGATCTGCTCTTCAAAGTATTCCTGTAGATAAATCTTTTGCTCTCGATTCAGATCGTCGTATTCCAGTAGGTGAACGCCGTTGTCAGCCAGCAGGGGCCGCAGAGTTTTGGTGAAGTGGTCGTGCTGCTGGGTAATCATGGGCCGCAGCCGCTCGCTGATGGCGGCCAGTTGGGCCGAGGGGGTACGACCGTCGGGGGTGCGCCGCATCACCTGAGCTTCAATTTGCTGCTTGAGACCGGCCACCCGCACCATGAAGTATTCATCCAGGTTGGCGCTAAAGATCGCCAAAAACTTCAGCCGCTCTAATAGGGGGGTGCGATCGTCGAGGGCTTCATGCAGCACCCGACGGTTGAACTCTAGCCAGCTCAACTCGCGGCTAAAGTAATAGTCCCGATGGGTTAGGGGTAAGTCCTTAGCCCCTTGGGACTCTGTAGATTGGGTGGTCGTGGTCATAGCTTGCCCCTAAAAAACGTCGTCTTCGATCCCGAGCCACCATTCCCCGAGCTGCATCAGCTCTTGATGCAGTTCAGCCAGGCGACTGGCATAGACCTCTGGCCCGAGTTCGTGCTGCTCTTCCCGCAGCTTTTGCAGCCGCAACTGCACCAGTAGCCAGGGTTTGCTGAGGCCGTCGGTTGCTTCGATGTATTTAGCCAGATTGGTGCTGTCGGGAAGTGGCATATTGGCAAGGGGGGTAGGTTTAGGCGGTTTCGCAGTGTCTGCGACAGGGTTGACCCTTGCCAGGATTGTGACTGCGGCGAGGCTCGGGATGTGGCTCGGGATGTAGATAGACCATAGCCTTCTAAGCTAGATAACCCAGCTTGGCTAACCTGCCGAAACCGCATTAGCTTATCGGATGGGGATTATGACTAGGTTAAGAGCTGACTTCAGGAATGTCGATTGCTTGGAGCCTCAATTTAGGGCGATCGGCTGAGCTGAGGTAGGGATCGGTGATACAGCGTTAGGCTATAGGAAAATACTGGCTAAACTACTGAAATTCAGGGCAATGGCAAAGGCAATGGCAACAGCGCCATGAGTCGGGCTTATCAAGCAACGGGAATTAATTTAAAGGCGGCTCCCCTGGGAGAATCCGATCGGCTGTTGACGATTCTGACTTTAGAGGAGGGACTGCTGCGGGCGGTGGCTCCTGGGGCGCGCAAGCATAAGTCGCGGCTAGCGGGGCGCAGCGCTCTATTTGTGGTGAATCAACTGCTGGTGATTCCTGGCAAGAGTTTGAGCAAGGTCACCCAGGCGGAAACCCAGCGATCTTTTCCGGGCCTCAGCGGCAGTCTGGCCAAACTTACGGCGAGTCAGTATTTGGCGGAATTGACCCTCTCCCAGGCGATCGCAGGTCAAGCCCAGCCAGACCTGTACTATCTGCTGCTAGAGCATTTAGACCGGCTAGAGCAAGCTCCCGCCGCCGCCATCTTAGCGGTGCTGGCCCATGCCACCTTTCACCTGCTAGCCCTAGCAGGACTAGCGCCCCAGGTGCATCACTGTTGCCTTAGCCGCGAACCGATTCGGCCCAATCTTAGCGATCCCGCTTGGCAAGTTGGCTTTAGCGTCATTGCTGGGGGCACGGTCAACTTAGCGGCCCTCGACCAGATGGGGCCAGGCCGAGACAGTAGCCTGCGGGAAGGTTCGGCGGGTTATCGGGCGGGAGCTGGTTATGGCAAGGGTGCGATCGCAACCGCAACGCCTC
>PXDR01000262.1 GCA_003566335.1 Cyanobacteria bacterium T3Sed10_344R1 | reverse complement strand
TCCCTGTCTGCGATCGCACTTCTGCCAAGTTTTTCCCATGACTCGTCCTGCTACTTCTGACGCTAATTCATCTCCCAAAATCATCGTGCTAGACGATGATCCCACCGGTTCTCAGACGGTGCATAGCTGTCTGTTGCTGCTGAAATGGGACGTGGAGACCCTGCGGGTGGGGCTGCGGGATTCATCGCCGATTTTCTTTGTGCTGACCAATACCCGTGCCCTCACCCCAGCGGCAGCGGAAGCGGTCACGCGGGAAGTTTGCTGCAATCTGAAGACTGCGATCGCACTGGAATCAGTGCAAGAGTTTGTCGTGGTCAGCCGCTCTGACTCCACCCTGCGGGGGCATTATCCGGTGGAAACCGATGCGATCGCAGAGGAACTTGGCCCCTTTGACGGTCATTTTTTGGTGCCCGCCTTTTTTGAAGGGGGCCGGATCACTCGGGACAGCACCCACTACCTGATGGTGGATGGGAAGCCCGTGCCGGTTCACACCACCGAATTTGCCCGGGACTCGGTGTTTGGCTATCGCCACAGCTATCTGCCCGACTATGTCGCCGAGAAAACCCAGGGCCGCATCCCCGCTGACCAGGTGGTGCGCTTCACCCTAGACAAGATTCGCCAGGGCTGCCAGGCTCAGCTACAGCAGCTTCAGAACAATGCCTGTGGCGTTGTGGATGGGGAAATCCAGGCGGATTTGGATGCCTTTGCCGCCGACGTGACTGCGGTGGCTGCCCAGGGCAAGCGGTTTTTGTTTCGCAGTGCGGCCAGTATTTTGACGGCCTTAGCTGATTTGCCGCCCCAGCCAATCGCGGCGGAGTCGGTGGGTGAATATCGTCGGGGTGACCAGCCTGGGGTGGTGCTGGTGGGCTCCCACGTGCAAAAAACTAGCCGTCAGTTGGCTCAACTGCTGACCCGGCCTGGGGTGTGTGGCATTGAGGTTGAGGTAGCGAAGCTGCAAGCCGATGCTGAGGCGAGTGAGGCGCTGAAGAAGGTAGTGCTGGATCAGGTCAAGGCGGCCTATGCCCAAGGGCAAACCCCGGTGATTTACACCAGCCGTCAGGAGCTGACTTTCCCCGATGTGGCCCAGCGCATGGCCTTTGGGGCGTCGGTGTCGGCACTGCTGATGGACATTGTCCGGGGATTGCCGACGGATATTGGCTTCTTAATCAGCAAGGGGGGGATCACGTCGAATGACACCCTCAGTCAGGGCTTAGCGCTGACGACGGCCCGGTTGTTGGGGCAAATTTTGCCGGGCTGCTCGATCGTGCGATCGCCGGAAGATCACGCTCAGTTTCCGCTGCTGCCGGTGGTGCTGTTCCCGGGCAATGTGGGGGATGATGACGCCCTGGCGTTGGCCTATGAGCGGTTGTCGGTGTAGAGAAGAGGGCGGGTTTTGGTGGGTAAGGGTGAGTGGGGGGATGGCAGGGTTGGCTAAACCCGCCCCTACGTGTTCTGCGGTTTATCCTAATAACAGCGGGACGCCTTATCCCGGTCTGTGTTCACCCTGTTTTTGGCTATGCAAATTTATTTGGACTATAGCGCCACAACCCCGCCTCGTTCGGAGGCGATCGCAGCCATGCAGACGGTGATGGCGCAGCAGTGGGGCAACCCTTCTAGCCTGCACCAGTGGGGCAATCGATCGGCCACGGTGCTGGAGACGGCGCGGCTTCAGGTGGCAGGGTTACTGAATGCCCCAGCAGAAAGCCTGGTGTTTACGGCGGGGGGCACGGAGGCGGACAATCTGGCAATCTACGGGGTGGCGCGGCACTATGCCCAGCCCCAGCATTTGATTGTGTCCCAGGTGGAGCATTCTGCGATCGCAGAACCGGCGCGTCAACTGGCTCGCCAGGGCTGGGAGGTGACTTGGCTGCCGGTGGATGGCAATGGTCAAGTTTCTGCGGCTGACCTGCGGGCGGCGTTGCGGGACAACACGGTGCTGGTGTCGGTGATCTACGGCCAGAGCGAAGTCGGGACCCTGCAACCGATTGAAGCCCTGGGCCAAATTGCGCGGGATCACGGGGCGTTGTTCCACACCGATGCGGTGCAGGTAGCGGGACGGCTGCCGCTGGACGTGACCCGGCTGCCGGTGGACTTGCTGTCCCTCTCCAGCCACAAGATCTATGGCCCCCAGGGAGCCGGGGCGCTGTATGTGCGGCCTGGGGTGAAGCTACAGCCCCAGATTGGCGGTGGCGGTCAGGAGTTTGGCCTGCGCTCTGGTACCCAGGCGGTGCCGAATCTGGCGGGGTTTGGGGTGGCGGCAGCCCTGGCGGCCCAAGAACTGCCGACGGAGGCGGTGCGGTTGATTTCCCTTCGGGATCGACTGTTTGATCAGTTGGCCGATGTGCCCGAGCTTTCTCCCACGGGCGATCGCAGACATCGCCTGCCCCACCACGTCAGTTTTTGCATTACGGCAGCGGATGGGGATCGGGTCAGCGGCAAAACCCTGGTGCGGCAGATGAACCTAGCCGGGATCGCCATTAGCGCTGGGTCGGCTTGTCACAGTGGCAAACTCAGCCCCAGTCCGATCCTGAGCGCAATGGGGTATTGCGATCGCAACGCCAAGTCCGGCATCCGTCTCACCCTGGGTCGCCACACCACCGCCGCCGACATCGATTGGACGGCCCTGGTGCTGAAGCAGGTGCTACACCGCACCCTCAGCCCCCTCGCCACCCCCTGCTAGCCCAGGCTGCAACTTCTCTGCCGCCAATTTCCCGCCGCGCGCCCTCTGCCACAAATTCCCTTGCTGACCCCATGACCGATTCCAACCCTGAGTTCATGCCTGACACCCCTTTCCCCGACCCCACCACCCCTGATCCCGCCATCCCAGATTCCGGGTTCCCGGAATCCCTAGACCAGGCAATCGCCCAGGCGACCACTGCCACCCGCGCCGCCCTAGAGGCGGGAATTCCGCGTATGCAGGTGGACATCGCCATCCCCGAACTGAAAGTGATGCCGATTGCCCAGCAGTTCTATCCCCTGTTGCAGGACATGGGCAAGCGGTTTCGGGTTTACTTCCCTGACGCTGGGGCTGCGGCCTTGGCGAAGCGAGACTGGGGCAATCCAGACTTTATTATTCGCGGCCTCGGAGAAACCCAGAACCCGGTAGACCCCGACGATGACGTGGTGCTGGTAGTGGAACCTTCGGCAGTGGAGGTGCATGCCCTAGAAGATCTCTGCAATGCCGTGGTGGATTGCCAGGTGATTTTGCTTAACCCCAAACTCGAAGATGTCGCCACCATCGGCATTGGCTACGCCGGACGGCAACTGCGGGATCGCTTCCTCAGCACCCTGCAAACCATCTACTACCTCAAGCCCCTAGAGGGCGCTAGCCTACTGCGGGTTTACCCAGATCCCTGGCAAGTTTGGCGGGAAGTGCCTGCCCTGCCGCCCCTGCAAGACTATGAACTGATGGCCGAGTTTCCCAATCGCCCCACCGGAGAGGAGTTGGATACCTTGCTGTTTGCTCCGGCTGGCGCTGGTGATGGTGGCGGTGATGGCGACCCGGCCCCAACCAAGCCCCCCCGGCGAGGGCTGCTGTCAGAACTCCAGCAATTTCTCCGGGCGCTGAGTCAGTAAAGGGAAAAATCTGGACAGGAAACTGCTGGATCTCTTAATGAAGTTTGTTAAAGTGCTGGTGAGTCGTTAACTCCGGAGAGTGCCCATGTTGCGTTTAGAGCACG
>PXDR01000260.1 GCA_003566335.1 Cyanobacteria bacterium T3Sed10_344R1 | reverse complement strand
GTGAGCCCGATGGGGATTTTCTCGCAGCACTCGCCCCATCAGGCGGTTGAGTTGCGCCAGGGGCAAGAGTTCTAGGGCGGGCAGGGCAGCCCCCAACTGCACTAAGTCGGGGTTCCGCATGGCCGTAATCACCTGAAAGGCCAGAGAAATGTCGATGTTGCAAGCTTGGCGCGGCGGGGCGGTGGCGGCTGGCTCTTGGGGCAGTCGGCGCGGACTGGCTTTGACGTAGTACCCCGACTGGGGCCGCACTGAAATCAAGCCCCGATCTTCCAGCAATCGGTAGGCTTCGAGCACGGTGGAGATGCTGACAGAGAGCTGCGATCGCAGCTTCCGCACCGACGGCAGCCGATCCCCCGGTTGCAGCGTGCCGTCAGCAATCAGGGTTTGCAGTCGTTCAGCCACTTGCTCATATAGGCGCTGATCTGGGGAGTGCGGGGTAGTGGTGAGGGGGGAGAGGGACATTGGAGGAAATAGGGGGACAGTTTTAAGGATTGAAGGGTAGAACAGTTGATAAAAAATAAACTGTTATCAACACAATTTAGGGTAACTGCCTCTGTTGGTTGTCAAAGCCTTGGCACAAAATTGCCTTAACTGTTCGAGCAGTACCTGGTTCTGGCTCGATCGATGGAGGGGCAAAACGATGGCGGTGGTTAATCCATATCGGCTGAAAATCTCCCAGTTTCGGGCACTGGTTGCGATCGCAGATCAGGGCAGCTTTAGCGAGGCCGCCTTCCATCTGGGGTTATCCCAGTCTGCGGTCAGCCATGCGATCGCAACCCTAGAAGCTGAACTTGGGGTAGTGTTGCTCCATCGCGGTCGCCAGGGGGCGGTGCTGACCCCAGTGGGCAAAACCGTGACCACAGAAGCGCACCGGGTGCTGCAAGCGCTGAACCAGGTCGCCACCACGGCCCAGCAGTTCCGGGGATTGGGCCGGGGTCAGGTACGCATCGCCGGGTTCCGCAGCGTTGCCACCCACATTTTGCCTGCGGTGATTGCCGGGTTCCGCCGTCAATATCCCGAGATTGAGGTGTCTATTGATGAATGCGACCACTTCCACAACATTGAAGCCGCTGTGCAGCAGGGCCAAGCCGACATTGGCTTTACCTATCTACCCACCGGAGCCAAGTTTGACGCCTGGGAGCTAATGCGGGATCGCTACCTGGTGCTACTGCCCCCCGGCAGCGACCCCAACCAAGCGGCCACCTGGGAACAACTCAACGCCTATCCGCTGATTTTGGCCCCAGTGAATGACTGCTGCCGTGACCTGATTTCGGCCCATGCCCGGCGCTTTGGCGTTGACCTCCGGCCCGCCTACGAAGTGCGCGAAGATTCCACCATTCTGGGCATGGTGCGGCGCGATCTGGGGGGCACGATTATGGCCCAACTGGCGGCGGAGCCGTTGCCCAGTGACCTCGTAGTTGCAGAACTGCCGGTGCCCCTAGAGCGGATCATTGGCGTGATCAACTTAGCGGATGCCCTGCACCCACCGCCGGTCTATGCCTTTTTAGAAACCTTGAAGCAGGTGATGGCTGCGATCGCACCCCTATCCCAACCCGTCTGCCATCACGGTCACCCTAGCCTGTTGTCTCGGTAAAGACGCTGGGCGGCAACGCGGGGTCTAAGATGACGAAAGCAGTGGGGGTAAAACAGCAGAAATGACAGTAGGGCCAGTGGAACAAGGGGAAACGATCGCTGCGATCGCAACGGCAGTGGTGCCGCAACAGGGCAGTGTTAGCATTGTGCGCCTGTCTGGAGTGAGCGCCGTTGCGATCGCCCGGCAGTTGTTCCATGCGCCGGGGCAGCAGGTCTGGGAGAGCCATCGCATCCTCTACGGCCATGTGCGCCAGCCCCAGACTCACCAAGTGATTGACGAAGCCCTGTTGCTGCTGATGTACGGGCCGCGCTCCTACACCCGGGAAGATGTGGTGGAGTTTCACTGCCACGGCGGCATCATGGCAGTGCAGCAGGTGTTGCAGCACTGCCTGGCAGCAGGGGCACGGCTGGCCCAACCCGGGGAATTCACCCTGCGGGCCTTTCTCAACGGTCGCCTAGACCTGACCCAGGCCGAGAGCGTGGCGGATTTAGTCGGAGCCCAGTCGCCCCAGGCCGCCCAGAGCGCCCTAGTCGGCATCCAGGGCCATCTGGCCCAAGCGATTCGGCAACTGCGCCAAGCCTGCTTGTCCGTACTGGCAGAGGTCGAAGCCCGAATTGACTTTGAGGATGATTTGCCGCCGTTGGATGAAGGGGCGGTGAAAGATCAGCTGGAAGACGTTTTGACTCAGGTGCGGCAGATTCTGGCCACGGCGAATCAAGGGGAGCTGCTGCGATCGGGGCTGAAGGTGGCGATTGTGGGGCGGCCCAATGTGGGCAAGTCCAGTTTGCTAAATGCCTGGAGCCGCTGCGATCGGGCCATTGTTACCGACCTGCCCGGCACCACCCGAGATGTGGTGGAGTCGCGGCTAGTCGTCGGGGGCGTGCCGATTCAGGTGCTAGACACCGCAGGCATCCGCGAAGCCAGCGACCAGGTGGAGCAACTGGGGGTTCGTCGCTCCCAGGCCGCAGCCCGGGCAGCGGATCTGGTGCTGCTGACCTTAGATGCCACCGAGGGCTGGACAGCCGCAGATCAAACCCTCTATAGCCTAGTGAAAGATCGGCCTTTGATTGTGGTGATTAATAAGGTCGATCTACAGCCTGAGCCAATGGCGCTGCCGATTAAATCTGTCTCTACAGTGCAGACAGCCGCCGCCCAACACCAGGGCATTGAAGCATTAGAAGCGGCGATTTGCGACCATCTTCACCAGGGCGGACTAGCCGCAGATTTAGACCTGGCAATCAACCAGCGGCAGGCGGCTGCCCTGACCCGAGCCGAGATGGCCCTTTTGCAGGTGAAGAGTACCATTGCCGATCAGCTCCCCCTCGACTTCTGGACGATTGACCTCAGAAGTGCGATCGCAGCCCTCGGCGAGATTACCGGCGACGACCTCACTGAATCGGTGCTAGATCAAATCTTTAGCCGCTTCTGTATCGGCAAGTAGACAGACGTGGAGCACATTCATCAAGCAGGATTTGCATAGGCGGTCAGCATTTCCTTTGCTAACTCAAGCGCTGCGATCGCTTGCTCACGCTTAACACTCGGAAAATGATCCAAAAATTCATCGAGGGGATCGCCCGCTTCAAGATAATCGAGCAGCGTTTTCATTGGCACGCGCGTGCCAATGAAGACAGGGGTTCCTCCCAAAATATTCGGGTCGCTGTGAATCACACGCGCTGTAGCTGTCATATCAGCTATCCATCAGCAGAACTCATTCATCCTAGCCTACGTGCCCTAACGACTGGCTCCTTAAGACTTAACGCTCAGCACTTCCCGGGCTGGGTGATGGCCAATGCCTGGCAGAAAGCGCTCCACCATGCCGTGACTTTCATCCAGCAGATACTTGAGGAAGGTTTCGGCCACTACAGACAACTGTTTGTTGGCCAGGGTTGCCACATACCAATGCCGCTCAATCGGGAAATGCTCAATATCGAGCATGGCGAACTCGCCCTGGGTGCCTTCTGAAATGATCGTGTGTTGGGACAAGACTGAAATTCCCAAGCCGCCAGCAATGGCCTGCTTAATCGCTTCATTGCTGCCGAGTTCTAGCCGGACTTTCACCGAAATGTCATGTTCTTCAAACAGCTTTTG
>PXDR01000004.1 GCA_003566335.1 Cyanobacteria bacterium T3Sed10_344R1 | reverse complement strand
TGCTGAGCGGTCTGTATCGCCTGCTCCAGCGCCGCTCGACTGCCCTGAAACCCTGGCGTCGCTGCCCCTTCCCCTGGCCAATCCCAAATTAACTGACTGCTGGTGGCCCCAGGCTGGATTCGCTGCCCCTGTCCTGATTTCAGCTGAGTGGCCACCTGCTGGCGCACATCCGCCACCCCATCCTCCGCCAGCCCTAGCCGGGCTGTCAGAGCCTGTACCTGTTGTTCTAGGGCCGCAGAATCCAACAGTTGGGGAAACTGGCGAATCTGCTTGCCCACCTCCTGCTGCTGCCAGGCCAGAGCATGGGTAAAGCTGCGCAGACGAGTCAACTGCTTTTGCAAATCCTGTAGATAGTCCGTCACTGCCTCCCGCACATCCACCTCTGGACGAGGCTGGGTTTGGAGCTGATGCAGCTGATTTGCTAAGGCATTAAACTCCGCCCGCAGCTGATCTAGCGCCGCGCCGTCCACGGTTGCTGTCGCCGCAGCGTTAGCCGCCGTCTGGGTTGAGTCCAGTCCCGCCTTCTCCGTGGCCTGGCGCAAGGCTGCCTGCTGCTCCCGCAACTCTCGAATTTGTCCTAGCAGGCTATTAAACTCCCGGCGGGGCACCAAATCCGTCACGGCCTTAATTAACTCCGCAACCTCCCCCCGCAACAAATGGGTTTCACCCTGAACTGGGGTTTGCCGCAGCCGCCGATCAAAATGGCTGATATTGTCCTGTAGCGTCGCCAGGGTGCTCTTAGTATCCTGGCCTAGCAGCTCTAAGTTCACCCGCATCTGCATCATTTCGGTGCGCAGTTGGGCCAAACTGGCCTCCGTTGCCTCCACCCGAGGCAGATGGACAATCTGCTGCATCTGGCGAGTCAGCTGATCCATCGCCGTACACAAATAGGTGTACTGGTCTTGGAGCTGGGCCACATCCTGGTGGATTGGGCTGAGGTCTGGCGCTTCAAATGCCTGCAGTCGGGTGTCTAGATCTTGGCGAGCCTGGGCAAACTCCCGAGAGAACCGGACAATCGCCCGGTCATTATGGGACATAATTGACCGCTGAAAGCTGGTCAACGACTCTGGCGTGGGCAGGGCCGACACCTGGGCCTGGAGCTTTTGAATTTGGTGAAATGCCCCCATGCTAAAGCGGCTGAACTGCCGCTTTTCGGCCTGGGTGCGTTCTTCGAGCTGGCGGCGGTGAACCAAGCCCAGGGCAACCAGCAACCAAAGCGGTGCGGTAGCGTACAGCAACTGCTGGGTCACAGCCGAAGCCACCACCCCGGCCCCGGTGCCCAAAACCAGGGTATATTCTGACAGACTCAGCCAGCGGACTTGTTTCACAGCAGGTTCAGGACGTTCTGAGAACGTAGCGGATTCAGAGATCTGTTCCACATTTCAACTGCTGTCAGGCTCCATCAGGATGGCTGGCCTTAGCCGCTAAGAATCAGCCTCTACCGCTGTTGTTGCCCCATCCGGCAAGCCAATTTCGCTACAGACTTCGTAGAACCCCGTCTCGGGTGGCTTGGCAAACAGGTGGGAAATTTTGCTCAGGGCCGCTTCATAGACAGCGTTATTGTGGGCCGACATATCGTCCACGTTGTCCCACAAAATCACCGCAATGCCCCGGTCAGCACCGGGGGCTTGGAGCAGGTAAGCTCCTTTGAAACCCTCGGTGTAAGTGGACACGGCTTTTTCAAACAGCTGACGGGCCTCAGCAAACGTGCCCGGCTTAAACTCGCCTAGGGCCACATAGGCTGCTTTGTGCTTAAGAAAATCTTGAAATTCGCTCATAAATCTGGGGTCGTTGGCGTACTTCAGATTCTCCCCCCATCCGACGACCCTAAACTCAAAACCTTGGGATCGGTTTACATTTCTGCCTGGAAATCGACCCAGGTCTGCCGATCGCCTGAGAGAGGCGAAACCATGTCCCTATAATAGGGATACGCTGTTGTGTTCTAGCCAAAAGCAGGTTTTCCGTGACTCAGACTTCCGCTTCCCCCACTCAGTCAATGCTTAGTTTAGATCTAGCCGATCTAGCGACCTTGACGGCCCTAGCTGCCCGCCCAGACGCTTTAGGGCGCTTTGGTCAGTTTGGCGGTAAGTACGTGCCGGAAACCCTCATGCCTGCCCTGAGCGAGCTAGAGGCCGCCTATGCCCAGTATCGCAACGAGCCCGCGTTTCAGGCCGAGTTAGATGGCCTGCTGAAGGACTACGTTGGCCGGGAAAGCCCGCTCTACTTTGCCGAGCGGTTGACTCAGCACTACGCTCGTCCTGACGGCAGCGGCCCCCAGATTTACCTAAAGCGGGAAGACCTGAACCACACGGGAGCCCACAAGATTAACAATGCCCTGGGCCAAGTGCTGCTAGCCAAGCGGATGGGCAAGCAGCGAGTAATTGCCGAAACCGGCGCTGGACAGCACGGGGTGGCCACCGCCACAGTTTGCGCTCGCTTTGGTCTGGACTGCGTGATTTACATGGGCGTTCAAGACATGGAACGCCAGGCTCTGAACGTGTTCCGGATGCGGTTGATGGGGGCAGAGGTGCGGCCCGTCACGGCGGGCACAGGTACCCTGAAGGACGCCACGTCTGAGGCGATTCGGGACTGGGTGACCAATGTAGAAACTACCCACTACATTCTGGGTTCTGTGGCTGGCCCCCATCCCTATCCGATGATCGTGCGGGACTTCCATGCAGTGATTGGGGTCGAAACCCGCAAGCAGTGTATGGAAAAGTGGGGCGGTTTGCCGGACATTCTGCTGGCCTGTGTGGGCGGTGGCTCTAATGCTATGGGCCTATTCCATGAGTTTGTTGGCGATGAGTCGATTCGCATGATTGGGGTAGAGGCCGCCGGAGAAGGCGTTGACACCGACAAGCACGCCGCTACCCTAACCCACGGTCGGGTTGGAGTCCTCCACGGGGCGATGAGCTATTTGCTCCAGGATGGCGACGGTCAGGTGATTGAGGCTCATTCGGTCAGTGCCGGACTGGACTACCCTGGGGTCGGCCCCGAGCACAGCTATTTGAAAGAGATTGGCCGGGCTGAATACTACAGCGTCACCGACCAGCAAGCCCTAGACTCGTTTCAACAGGTGTCGCGCCTAGAGGGCATTATCCCCGCGTTAGAAACGGCCCATGCGTTTGCTTACCTAGACACCCTTTGCCCCCAGCTAGAGGGCAGCCCCAAACTGGTGATTAACTGCTCGGGGCGGGGTGACAAGGATGTGCAGGCAGTGGCAAAACGGTTGGGGAATTTGGGCTAATGGCGTCAGCGGAAAATTTGGACAACTTGCCAGAACCGGTGCAAGAGCATCCCCAAGATCTGGCCCCAGAAGAACGGTTTCAGGTCTGTGATGGGGATTTACCGGCGGATCTGCTGGAGTGTTATTTGGCTGCGGATGCGATCGCAGCCGATACCGAAACCATGGGCCTCTTGCCCCAGCGGGATCGACTGTGCCTCGTGCAGCTTTGCGATCCCAGCGGCTATGTGTCGGTGGTGCGGATTGAGCGAGGCCAAACCGAGGCTCCCCGGCTGAAGCAGCTGATGGAAGCCCCCGAAATTGACAAGATCTTCCACTTTGCCCGCTTTGACCTAGCCACCCTGCGCTATCACCTGGGCATTGAGGTCAATCCCGTGTTCTGCACCAAAATTGCCAGCAAGCTCAGCCGCACCTACAGCCCCCGCCACGGCCTCAAGGA
>PXDR01000070.1 GCA_003566335.1 Cyanobacteria bacterium T3Sed10_344R1 | reverse complement strand
CGGGAACCGGCCAAATTGGGCAATCACCTGGCGATGGCGAATGGCGTAGTCTAGGGTGCTGGCTAACTCAGAGCTTTCGTCTACCAGGCGTTCCATCAAGGCCACGCAGCGATCTTGATCGGCCAGAGACTCACTGTGCTCTAACGGCAAGTAGACAAATAATCGCTCCACCGGCAGCAGGTGGACCTCAAGCTCCTGGGCTAGGGCCGCCTTTGTCACCGCCCTGGCCTTGGCATCCGTGGCAAAACTGCGAGGATCGCCACGAAAGGCGTTGCGGGGAAATTGATCCAGCAGCAAAATCAAGGCTAGACAGGGGTAGGGCTGCTGTTGCCAAGAATCGAGCTGTCCAGCGACCGCCCGTTCGTAATCTGCCAAAAACTGCTGTCTCAGGGCATCATCAAACTGCGGATCTTTTTTGAACCACTGGGATCGCTGCTGACCGTAGTTACTGTGCGGATCTGCCGGATCGCCGAACCAGAAAAATAAGAGTTGTCGGACTGCGGGGTCAACAGACTCTAGGGGATGAATCGGTGGGGTGCTCATGGGGATAGTCTCTGAAGCAAGAACTTTATCAAGCGGCGTTCAGTGTAGGCCGATAAGTGTAGGCCGATAAGTGTGCGATCGCATCTTCGCCATAACGTCCATTGCATAATCCGTGATCTAAAACCATCTATCTCTCAAACGGTCTAACCGTCTATCTATGTCTCTTCTGCCGATTATTTTTGCCCTTGTGCTGATTTGGGCCGCCGTGGTGTGGTTGCGGCGGCGATCGCCGCCTTCCCTATCGCGATCACCCAGTCGGTCTAGCCGCACCCTGGGCAGTACCGGCGGCATCCGCCGACAAACTGAACGAGAACTGCTGCGGTTAGTGAATGGTCATCGCCCAACCGCGCTGCGCCTGGTCGCTAAAATCCAGGAATATCACCCGGGTCGATCAGCCCAGTGGTGCTGGGAAAAAGCCATTTACGATCTACAGCGAGACCGGCGAGTTTAGGGAATTGAGAGCCCTGGTATGGGTAGTTCTGCGGGGAAACGGGTATTCTGAGGGGCGGTGTGAGGTGAGTTGCTCTGCATCTTTACTCACAACCGCCAGTCAGTGTTTAAGCTAACTTTGCAAAGCAAGGGCGCAGATGGCCCAAGCTAAACACAGACTTGACCTGTTCGCCAAAAAATCAGGATAGGGTTGGGAGGGGTTAGCTGAGGAGGACTGGCTGCACCGATTTGCCTCTTCTGTGTTTCCGTCTAATTGCCTTCCAGCTTCAGTTTTTTTGCCCATCTCCAACGTTTACCCCACGAGCATTTAGCTATGACCCAAGCCAAGCGCGCCCTACTCACTGGCATCACTGGTCAAGATGGTTCCTACCTGGCAGAACTGCTGCTAGAAAAAGGCTACGAAGTCCACGGCATTATCCGGCGGACTTCGACCTTCAACACCGACCGTCTAGATCACATCTACGTAGATCCCCATGCTGAAGACGCCAAGCTGTTTCTCCACTATGGCGACCTCAACGACGGCACCATGCTGCGCCGGATTCTAGAAGAAGTCGAACCAGCTGAGGTCTATAACCTGGGGGCGCAATCCCACGTGCGGGTAAGCTTCGATTCGCCAGAGTACACCGTGGATACGGTGGCCATGGGAGCGCTCCGCATTCTCGAAGCTATCCGCGACTACCAGCAGCGCACCGGCAATGAAGTCCGCTTTTACCAAGCGGGGTCATCGGAGATGTTCGGCAAAGTTCAGGAAATTCCCCAGAAGGAAACCACCCCCTTCTATCCCCGCAGTCCCTATGCCTGCGCCAAGGTGTATGCCCACTGGCAAACTATTAACTACCGGGAGTCCTACGACCTGTTTGCCTGCAACGGCATTTTGTTCAACCACGAGTCGCCCCGCCGTGGCGAAACCTTCGTGACCCGCAAAATCACCCGCGCCCTCGCCCGGATTGTGGCCGGTCAACAGAAGAAGCTGTACCTGGGTAATCTGGACTCCAAGCGGGACTGGGGCTATGCCAAAGACTATGTGCGGGCAATGTGGCTAATGCTGCAGCAAGATCACCCAGACGACTATGTGGTCGCCACAGGGGAAACTCACTCGATCCGCGAGTTTTTAGACATTGCCTTCAACCACGTCAACCTAGACTGGAATGACTACGTTGAGTTCGATCCCCGTTATTTGCGCCCGACCGAGGTGGACATTTTGATTGGTGATCCGACCAAGTCGAAGCAGCAGTTGGGCTGGGAGCTGAGCGTCAACTTTGAGGAGTTGGTGAAGCTGATGGTTGAGGCTGACCTCAATGCGGTTGGCATCACTCCAGGCACTCACAACGGCATCCCGGCTGCAACGGATGTAGCGACGACTCGTCGGGATCCGTCTGGGGTGTTGAGCTAACCTCGCAGGCGGTTGTGTAAGGGGTGGCGGTGCGATCGCAGCTTGACTACTTGATTCAACGTTGCGATCGCAGTTTTCCCTACCGTTCCCTTACCGTGATAATGGCGTGACAATTCCAAGGACAAACCGATGACCCTGGCAGAAAAGCGAATTTTGGTAACGGGGGGAGCTGGGTTCCTCGGGAAGCAAGTGGTGGCTCAACTCCTACAGGCTGGCGCAACCGCCGATAAAATCGCGATTCCCCGCTCTCAGGACTGTGACTTGCGACGGCTCGACCACTGTCAGCAGGCCGTTGATCAGCAAGATATCGTGATTCACCTCGCCGCCCACGTTGGCGGTATTGGTCTCAACCGCGAAAAGCCCGCTGAGTTGTTCTACGACAACCTAATGATGGGCACACAGCTGATCCACACCGCTTATGAGGCTGGGGTTAGCAAATTTGTGTGTGTTGGCACCATTTGCGCCTATCCCAAATTCACCCCCGTCCCCTTCAAAGAAGACGACCTGTGGATTGGCTATCCAGAAGAGACCAATGCGCCCTACGGGATTGCTAAAAAGGCGCTGCTAGTCCAGCTCCAAGCCTATCGACAGCAGTATGACTTCGACGGCATTTACCTGCTGCCAGTCAATCTCTACGGCCCAGAAGATAACTTCAACCCCAGCAGCTCCCACGTTATTCCGGCCCTAATTCGCAAGGTGCATGAAGCCCAGGTGCGCGGCGATGCCACGCTGCCCGTCTGGGGAGATGGCAGCCCCACCCGTGAGTTTCTCTACTCAGAAGATGCGGCCCGAGGGATTGTGATGGCGACCCAGGATTACAGCGATCCTGACCCCGTTAACCTAGGCACTGGCCAAGAGATTTCGATCAAGGAGCTGGTCGAGCTCATCAGCGAACTCATGGGCTTCAAGGGGGAACTCGTCTGGCAAACCGACAAGCCCAACGGCCAACCCCGGCGCTGTCTGGACACCCAACGCGCCCAGGAACGGTTTGGCTTTACTGCCCAAATGGACTTCCGCCAGGGGCTGAAGCACACCATTGACTGGTACCGCCAACACGCTGATGCGCTGACTTAAAGCCCTGGACTTTATGCACGGCGGCATATGCTGTGAAGACTCAGGTTTTGTCCAGCCCACTCTCTGTAGTCGTTTCTCCTCTCTGGATAACGTCTCTACATAGGGCGTCTCTAGATAGGGAGAGAAGCGTGGTTTAGTATGGAAGGTGATATTTCTGGTCTATGGCTTCAGATATGGCGGAAGAAGGTACTCCCAAGACTCCGAAGGCGTCCCCGTCCTCAGGGGCTGATAAGGCAAAAGCT
>PXDR01000195.1 GCA_003566335.1 Cyanobacteria bacterium T3Sed10_344R1 | reverse complement strand
GAGGGATAATCGTCCGCCAACTCAAGATTTGGGTGATTAGGTTGTCTTGCGGGGTGGCATCTCCTGGAGCTTGAATGCCCTGCAACACGGCTATATGGGCTCGCCAGTCGGGGCGGACAACGCCCAGGGGCACCAAGGTGCGGGCCAGGCGATTGCTGAGGGTAACCAGTGCCTGGAAATCCTGAGTTTGAGGATCCTCAGGATGCTCGGCTAGCCACTGCAAAATTGACGGGGAGTTCTGCACCTGGGCCTTGATCGTCTCAATCGTTTCATACAGGGCTTGGTTAGAATCCTGCACACAAGACTGAGACGGCGTCACCAGCGCCGCCCCCGTCCCATCCCCGCTGCGGTAGCGGGCCATCATCATCGCTAACTGACGTTGCAGGATGTCCAGGGGCGAAAAGCTGACTTCGCCAAAGTCGTAAGTGCGGGTCAGGGGCGAGAAGCGAATGATCCCGTCTGATACGGGCCGGGTGCCCAGCCAGCCCCGCTCTAGGTGGCCCATATATTCAGCCCAGGTGGTTCGGCCAGACACGATGCCGTTGGGGTTATGGGCATAAACCTGGTCGTAGGTAATGACAAACTGGGGCTCTTGGGCAATGGGTTCTTCGATCACCGTGGCCATGCCGAAGGAGAAGTGACCGGTGACAGTGCCGACCACCGGCTGAGGTTCCGCCAACTCCCCCCCAATGCCACCAAATAAGTGAATCACTAAGCCCCGATCGCCTACCTGCCATGTATCTTCTGCCGGATCCGCAGCGGTTGCGAGCCGCACCGACTGAATCGTCCCTTTGCGGCCTGGGGTGTTGCGCCAGGTGCCAAAGCTGATGTAGTTGAGGGCAGCACTAGGCGAAGCCAAGGTCACTTGAGGCTGAATTTGAAACAGACGACGGGGTGCGATCGCACTCACCTGAAATACGCCATCCTCTCCGGGCGCGCCGTAAACGTACCAACCGGCAGCTCCAGCGGGGGAGTCCGCCAACTGTCGGGCAGTGCTAGGAAAGATGCCGCCAGGATTGGGCTGACTCTGGGGAAAATGCAGAACGTCTTCTGGCCCATCAAACCCGGCGCTGCCTGGGGTGTAGTGTCGTACCCGCAGAAAGTTGCTGGGGCAGGGCGGCTCTCCAGGACAGTCTGCGGGGGCTGGGGTGCCGGGGGCTGGCCCCAGCACCTGAACCAGACCATAAAGCCGATCGGGCACCTGCACTGGAATCGCATTGAGGGCTAAACCCTCGCCTCCAGGCAATACGGTTACCTGACTCAGGCTGACCCACATATCATCCTGGGGCCGGGTGCCAGCCAGGGTTTGGAGCGGCCCGACCCTCGACCACCCGTTGAGCCGTTCGGGGTGGATGTTGCCCTTGGCCTGACTTTCCAAGGTAGTTTCGGTAAACGTCAGTGCCCGACTGACCAAATCTCGATAGGCTTGAATGTCCGCTCCTTGGCCCCCCTCCAGTCGCAAGGTTTGGCCCGTCAAATCTGGGTCTGGGCTGTGGGATAGCTCAATCCAAACCCAGTCCTCCCCATCCTCGGCAACTTCAGTTTGGGAGGGCAACATTAACCGGCCAACCCAGGGCGCAACGGGACGGTAGGAGTCAAGGGGGACTGGAGTCAAGGTCGGGGCTGGAGCTGTCGGCAGGGCCGCAAACTGAGCTATTTTTGGCAGGGCGAAAGATCGCGAAGGAGAGGCTAAACCAAGCCCGCTATGGAGTCCCAGCCCTAGGATCAATGCCCCGATCATCCAGATCAACCACCGACACCAGCGTTTGTTCATGGCAATCCTCAGGCATTCTCCAGGCTTTCCAACGGGTTCGGGGGCAATAAAATGATGCGTCCCGTAGCTGCTGCTAGCCTACCCATAAAAAACGGGGGAACGGTTAAACCATCCCCCCGGTTCTTTTAGTTCAGGTTTGCCTAGCGGCGTGACCGCCAAGCATCGCGGTTACTTGATGAACAGCATTTCCTGATAAGTGGGCAGGGGCCAGAAGCTGTCAGCGATCTCCCCTTCGAGACCATCGGCGTACTTGCGCACCTCATCCATCAGGGGCCGGATGGTTTGGGCGCAGTGCTGCATTTTGGCTTCGGTCGAGTCGAAGTCGTGCTGGTCTAGGGCCGCAGATAGGGCTGCGATCGCACCCACCATCGACTTAGTCAACTCAGCAATCTTGGCGGCGCTGTCTTTCTCGAAGTCAATGCCCAGACCGCTGAGGCTAGCAATAGTGCCAGACAGCTTCGACAGGTAGTCCACTGCCGCCGGGTAAATAATGGTTTTCGCCATACTCACCACCAGCTTGGCTTCCACCTCAATGGAGAGAATGTACTGCTCAGCATAGACCTCAAACCGGCTCTCTAGCTCCACAGGAGTCAGCACGCCAGTTTTTTCAAACAGGTCTTCAGTGGTCTCCATTTTCAGGGCGGGCAGGGCATCTGCCGTGGTGCGCAGGTTAGCCAAGCCGCGCTCTTCCACCGCCATTTTGTGCCACTCATCCGAGTAGCCGTTGCCGCCAAACACCACAGCTCCGTGCTGCTCCATCACTTCCTTCAGCACAGTGATGATAGCGATATTGAGGTCTGCCCCCCCAGACAATTCACTCTCTAGACGATTGCCAATCCAGTCGAGGGAATCGGCCAGCATGGTGTTGAGGGCAATCAACGGCCCAGAGACCGATTGGCTAGAGCCGACGGCGCGGAACTCAAACCGGTTGCCGGTGAAGGCAAAGGGGGAGGTGCGGTTGCGATCGCCTGCATCCTTCGTTAAGTGAGGCAGCACGTCTACCCCGAGATCCATGATCCCTTTTTGCTTTGACTCCTTTACGGTGCCGCTCTGGATTTGCTCAAACACTTCTTCGAGTTGGCTGCCCAGATACACCGACATAATTGCCGGAGGCGCTTCATTCGCGCCCAAACGGTGGTCGTTGCTGGCCGTGGCAATCACCGCCCGCATCAGCGGCCCGTACTTGTGAACACCCCGAATCACCGCGCCACAGAACACTAGGAACTGGGCGTTGTCATGGGGAGAATCACCGGGGTCGAGCAGGTTGCCCTGGGTGGCGTTGCCCACAGACCAGTTAACGTGCTTGCCAGAACCGTTAATGCCCGCAAAAGGCTTTTCGTGCAGGAGGCAGGTAAAGCCATGCTTTTTGGCGGTGTGGCGCAGCACAGTCATCAGCAGTTGTTGGTGGTCGCTGGCGACGTTGGCGGCTTCAAAGAAGGGGGCAATTTCAAACTGACCCGGGGCCACTTCGTTGTGGCGGGTTTTGGCCGGGATTCCCAGCTTGTAGAGGGTTTCCTCCACATCCTGCATGAATACCTGCACCCGCTCAGGAATTGCGCCAAAGTAATGGTCGTCAAACTCCTGCCCCTTGGCCGGGGCTTTGCCGAACAGGGTGCGGCCAGCTAGCAGCAGGTCAGGACGCTGGGTGGCAAAGTTGGTGTCTACCAGGAAATACTCTTGCTCTGCACCGCAGCTAGAGTTAACCCGGGACACCTCCTCGTGGCCCAGCAGCTTCAGCACCTTGTTCGCGGCTTTGTCCATCGCCGTGATTGAGCGCAGCAGGGGCACTTTCTTGTCCAGGGCTTCCCCAGTCCAAGAGACAAACACGGTGGGAATGCAGAGGGGGGAACCGTTGTCGGTCTCCATGATGTAGGCCGGGCTGGTGACATCCCAGCCGGTGTAGCCCCGGGCTTCAAAGGTGTCGCGGAT
>PXDR01000625.1 GCA_003566335.1 Cyanobacteria bacterium T3Sed10_344R1 | reverse complement strand
TTGCTGACCCGGCTAACGGAGACAGCTACCTACGATGCCCTGACCCTATCGGCGGCGGAGCAGGCCCACTACCGGCTCCAGCGAGAACTGGGGTTTGGCACTGTGTTTGACCTGCCCTACGTGCGGCCTTCGGGGATTTATCACCCCCAAACCCCGGTGAGTGCGGAGCAGTACTACTTTGGGGCGGGCCTGGTGAATGCCCTGCGAGCGGTGCAGGCGATGCAGCGGTAGGCTGGGTGATTGGGCGGTTGAGTGAGCTGTGGGGTACGTCACTCCGGGTGGCGTGCCCCATGGCAATTTCTGAAGAGTCGTCCAGTTTAATCAAGCATCCGGTATGTGCCCACTCCTGATTGACTGACAAAACATTCCTTATGAGGAGCTGAATCCCTTTGCCGACAAGAATTTCAGGCGATGTAAAGGTAATCCGTTATCAAAATCGGCTAGAACTCTCAACAGGCAAAGCTTTTAGTGGCTCAAAGCAAACTTTTGTCAGTCAATCAGGGGGCACAACTGGCTTTACGCCCCTCCCCTTTCACCCTAAGCCAGAAACATGAAAGCAGGGTGAAACCACCAGTTCTGCCCAGTCTGCGAGGGAGTTCATGCCCCAAGGAGAAATAACCAAATGCGAGTGCTATTGGCAGAGGACGAACCCGACCTGGGGGCAGCCCTGCAACAGGTGTTGCTCCAGCAAAAATATGTGGTGGACTGGCTCCAGGATGGCCAAGCGGCTTGGGAGTGTCTGTGCAACACCGATTATCAATACACCCTGGCGGTTCTAGATTGGATGCTGCCTGGCATCTCCGGCTTGACCCTCTGCCAACGCCTGCGACAGCAGCAGAACGCCTTACCCGTCTTGATCCTGACTGCCCGGGATGGCCTCGACGACAAAATCGCCGGACTAGATGCAGGAGCCGATGACTACCTGGTCAAGCCCTTCAAAATGCCCGAACTGCTGGCGCGACTACGGGCCTTGCAGCGGCGCAGCCAACCCTTTCAGCCCCAATCCCTGCAAGTGGGGCAATTGATCCTAGACTACGGCCAGTCCAGCATTTGCCTTGCCACCACCGGCCAGCCCATTCCCCTCACCGCCAAAGAATTCCAAATCCTAGAGCTGCTGATGCAGCACCCACAGCAAATCCTCAGTCGAGATCAAATCCTTAACCAAGTGTGGGCCTTAGACCAAGACGCCGTCAGCAACGTAGTCGCGGCCCACATGCGGCTGTTGCGACGCAAACTGGCCCAAGCCGGAGCCACCACCGCCATTGAAACCGTCTACGGCTTGGGCTATCGGCTAATCGACCCCGCCCTACCGCCAATCAACGCGCCCCAAGCGCACTAATCCCCATGGCCAGTAACCCCGTCTTTGTGCAAACGCGCCGCCGCCTAGCGGGTCTCTACACCGGCAGCATGGGCTTGATTTTGGGGCTGTGCGGCGTTGGCTTTTACCAAACTATGGTGATCAGCCACTGGTACGAACTCGACCAAAAGCTGCAATCTGTGGCAGGCACCCTCCACGACGGCGTTGAGTCCTCCCTGCGAACCCCCCAAACACTCACCCCAGAAATCAGCCAATTTTT
Source organism: Cyanobacteria bacterium T3Sed10_344R1 (assembly GCA_003566335.1). GTDB lineage: Bacteria > Cyanobacteriota > Cyanobacteriia > Phormidesmidales > Phormidesmidaceae > PXDR01. Next base: position 2,134 of record PXDR01000625.1, on the reverse strand, counting down.
GCCTAACCTCTGCATCAAGCCAGCGGGGGAACCCCCCGGAACCGCTTGCGATTTCAACACCGCCCAAACCGAGCGCCGTCTACTGGGGCTAGCCCGTCAAGAGGGCTACTATGTCCGCTTTCTCAGCCCCACCGGGACACCCCTAGCCACCACTACGCCCCTAACCTTTGCCCAATCCATTGACGCCCAACCCTGGCAGGGGGGCGCAATTCTCGACACCACCCTGGCCGACAACGGCGAACGCTATCGCCGGGTACTGCTGCCCCTGAACACCCAACAGGATGGAGCCTGGGGGTTTTTAGAAGTCGGGCGATCCTTGAGAGAATTGGAGCGCCACTTGGTGGCCGTGCAGCTTGCGCTGGGCATTGGCCTGCCCGTAGCCCTCGTGGGAGTGGGGGCCACAAGCTGGTGGTTAGCAGGACGAGCCATGACCCCAGTAGTCGGCGCTTACCAAACCATGCAGCAGTTCTCCGCCGATGCTGCCCACGAACTGCGCACCCCCCTAGCAGCAATTCAGGCCACCGTGGAGTCGGTTCTAGGCCAAGCCAAGCCCTCGACGACAGAACTGCGCAGCACCCTCAGCGTGATTGAGCGCCAGAACCAGCGCTTGTCGAAGCTGGTGCAGGACTTGCTGCTGTTAATTCGCCTAGACGGTGCCCAGACCCTGGCCACCGCTCAGCCTTGCTGTCTCAATGAGTTGGCGGAAGATCTGGTGGAAGAATATGCCCATCTCGCCCTTGCCGCCGCTGTCACCCTGACCCTAGCCCCCCTGCCCGCCAAAGCGCTGAGGGTTTTAGGCAATTTAGATCAGCTCTATCGCTTGGTGGGCAACCTGTTAGTCAACGGCATTCAGCACACGCCGCCCCAGGGACAGGTCACCTTAAAGCTGTCCCAAGAGGGCAGTTACGGGCTAATCCAGGTGATCGACACGGGCAATGGCATTCCCCAGGCCGATCAGCCCCATATCTTTAAGCGCTTTTATCGGGCGGATTCTGATCGCTCCCGTCAAACCGGCGGGGTGGGGTTGGGGCTAGCCATTGCCCAGGCCATTGCCCAAACCCACGGCGGCAAGATTAGCCTGGATAGCCAAGCTCAGTCCGGCAGTTGCTTCACCCTGCGATTGCCCCTATGTTCAGCGGCTGAGCTGTGACGATTATCAGCCCCTAAAAGCAGAACAGGCACTGATCAGTTCTTTGTGTAAAGCCTGTTTCTAGGAGAGAGGGCTCAAGGGTTTGGGCCTGCTCGGGTAGCGGTTGTCTGAATACTCCCTACTTTTCCTGGCGCGGGACAATGTGGACATTCTCAGCGACGGTTGAACTCGACCTGGCCGACATGGGTGAAGCTACCATACTGTTCATCGCCGCTGAATAGACTGACCTCATAGGTGCCAGAGGTCGGCAGGGCACAAGTAATCTGCGGGCCTTGGGTAGCGCCATCAGTACAGCGTTCAGAGTGGCTGGAACCCTTACGAGCATAGCTAGAGAGCAGCCAGCGACCGTTAGGGTTTTGCAGTTGGATCACGGCTGCTTGCTCGGTGTCGGTTTGCGATCGCATCGGCGCAACCAACTCCATCCCCTCGGCAAAGAACCGGGCTCGCATCATCGGCTGGCGCAAAAACTCGCCTCGGGTGATGGGCTGCGACCTCAACTGAAAGCTTTCGTCTTTAGGGAAATGAGTAATCCCCATGACCTCTGGGGGTGGGAACAGGTAGTCGGTTCTGTAGGATTTGGTGAAGCCAGACTCCCGACTGACAGAGCCACTGTCCCAGGTGGGGTCAATCAAATACCATTGCCCGCTGATCTTAGCGGCGTTCCAGGCGTGGCCCTGGCCTTCGAGATCACTGGTTGAACTGCGGGAGTCGCCGGTCACATAGACAATCTCTTCGCCAATGGCTTGGCCCAGGGCTTCGAGCAGTTTGGCATAGCCTGCACAGACCGCCACCCGACGCTGAAATACGGTTTCAGCATCCTGAGGCGGATAAATCCCGGCAAAGTAGTTGGGCGCATCATAGGCAATGCGATCGGCCACATAGTCATGCAGCGCCTTGACCCGCAACATGGGGTCTGTTTCCTGGCTGGCAATGTACTGGGCAACCGAATCAATACTGGTTTCAGCACTAGCAGGCATATTCACC
>PXDR01000511.1 GCA_003566335.1 Cyanobacteria bacterium T3Sed10_344R1 | reverse complement strand
TTCCCCTGAATAACTTCCCTAAATAAACTCAAACCCCCCAAGCGCTAAAACTTGGGGGGTTTGGTTTAGCAATTTAGCTTTAGCCATCTCACTGATCAAACCAGCAGGCTCGCCAGGCGGCTTCTGCTTCTGCGATCGCACGCTGTCTCTGCTTGCGCTTATAAAGCTGGGCCAGCTTCTTCAGCTTCATCAACTTAGCCCGCAATTTACTACGCCAGGCCGACGTCGTGGAGTCAGTGAACTCAATCTCAGTTAGGCGAAGCTGCAAAGCCACAAGATGGGTCACGTTGGCGGTGCGACGGTGCGATCGGGAACCTCGACCTGCGCTTCGACGGCGATCGTCCGCTTCTGACTCCGATTCAAACTCGCTGCTGTCGTCATCCGCCTCAAAGGTCATGTACGTATAGCCGTCATCATCCGAGTCAGCGTCGGAGTCCATGTCGTCATAGTCATCCTCTAGGCCATCACTGGAGTCGGCAGAGGTGCGATCGCGACCAAACTGTCGCGGGTCAAGTGGGCTCGGGCGATCGTCCGCCGTTTCAGACTCAGACTCAGAATCGGCCTCTGACCCGGAGTCTGAGTCTGAATCTGCCTCTGCTTCCGGGGTGGTTGGGTCACGAAACTGACCTTCCACCGTTTCCACCAGCAGGTTAATTAAATTCGGTTGACCTAAGGGAGAATCCGCCCGAGGCTCCTCTTCCACCGCTGCGGCAAGCAACGCCTCTGGCAACTTAGGCAAAATTTCCGCCTGTTGCAGCAGGTAATTCGCCGCCTTGGACGTGGATTGCAGAACTTCCCGCAACCCTTGCTCCAGCATGACGTGACGCTTCGCCAACACCATCGGCGTTAAGGGCTGATCCACTAAATCGAGATCTGCCGCCGACAGGGTGATGATCCGAGGGCGCTCGCCATCATCATCATCGTCATCTTCTTCTGACTGATCTCGACCCTCATCTTGGGCCGCTTCCGCAGCTTCCTCTGAATCCTGAGACTCAGCAGAGTCTGCCCCAGGAGTTGCTGAACTCAACTCAGCCCCGTCTGCTGTCGGACTATCTGCTGCTACCGCATCCGACCCTGACTCAGCAAGGTCAACATCCGAGCTGTCCGTTGATTCTCCGGTTTGATGGGTTTGAGGATCTGCCTCATGATCGGCCAACTGGGAGGCCAAGCCGATCAAATCCATCTGGGCTACCAGCACCCGCGCTAGCTTCCGCTGCAGGTTGATTTGACTTTCCGCTTGATCCCCCACCTGCCGAAGCTCCTTTTGCAGAGCCTGACGTTGACCCACCGAAAGCGTTAAAAACCGGTCAGGATAGGCTTGGGTGCAAAGATAATAGCTCGCCAAAATCAACTGCTGCCGGGTTGCTTGCCCCAGGGCTGCCAAGTACTGCCGATAGAGTCCATCGAGTTCCTCGGCAACCTCGCGGGTCGTATTGTCCAACGCCGCTAGCTCTTGCTCGATTTGCTTTAATGCTGCCACTATCGCACCTTACTCAACTATCACTCTGTCGCTATCGCCTAGCCTGAAAATAAATAGCCTGAAGACAAATAGCCTGAAAACAAAGGAAGGCAGGCTGACCTGACGACAACCTGCCCCACCCCTTGCTTGATATCTGTCGTGACTAAAGCTCAAAGCCTAGACAGGACAGCAAACGCCTTCATGCTAGGGCGCTTTACTTCATCCCAGTCTGCGCTGCCACTTCAGCCGCGAAATCAGACTCTTCTTTCTCAATCCCTTCACCCAGTACAAACCGGACAAAGCGGCGCACCTGGATGTTTTCACCCAGCTTAGACACGCTTTGCTTCACCAGTTCTTCGACGCTGATGCTTTGGTCTTTGATGAACGGTTGATCCATCAGGGACAGTTCTTTCAGGCGCTTGTCGATCCGGCCTTGAACAATTTTCTCCCGGATGTTTTCTGGCTTGCTGCCGAGGTCATCCTTACCCATTTCAATCGCCTTTTCTTTCTCGGCGAAATCAGCGGGAATGTCGTCAACTTTGACATATTCCACATTCGGGCAAGCGGCCACCTGCATGGCAATGTCCCGAACCAGCGCCTTGAACTCATCCCGGCGAGCTACAAAGTCGGTTTCGCAGTTGACCTCAACCAGCACACCCACCCGGCCACCGGTATGGATATAGCTATCGACTAGCCCTTCTGCTGCAACCCGGCCTTCTTTCTTAGATGCCGACGCGATCCCTTTCTGCCGCAGCCATTCAATTGCTTTGGCACTGTCGCCGTCGTTTTCCTTCAGCGCCTTCTTGCAGTCCATCATGCCTGCGCCCGTCTTGTCGCGCAGTTCTTTGACCAGTTTTGCTGAAATCTCCGCCATCGTGCCCTAGCTCCTAACTTCTATGCAAATTTTATGCAAACGTCGATCCACTTGCCCAAGATTTCTTGCTCAAGATCTATTTACTTTTTCAAGTTACTTGCTCAAGATCCCTTGCCCAATCTAACGCGGTTAGCTGGCCTCGCCTTTGAAGGGCAAGCCGCGCCTTCCTGACTGCTTAGCGCTGTTCACTTCATCAGCTTCAAGCGCTGCCCGACCCCGCAGGGATTCAGCAAACGGGTCCGCTGTAGTTCGCAAACCTGGGCAGAGGCTGGCTAATGCCAGCCGCCTGCTGAAGACCCACTCTGCCCTACCTACTGACCAGCTTCGGCAGTTCCAGGGGTTGCCGCTGCTGCTTCGGGGGTTGCTGCTGCCGCTTCGGGCTCAGGGTTTGCTGCTGCTTCAGGGGTTGCCGTCTCGGTCGCGGCTACCTCAGGAACCTCAACGTCATAGTCGTAATCGTCCTCAGCGCCGTCGTAGTCGTACTCATCCTCACCACCGCCGCCACCGGCCACTTGACCGTGGGCACCTTCGTAGATGGCGTCTGCTAGCTTGCTCAGGATGAGCTTGATAGAGCGAATCGCGTCGTCGTTTGCCGGGATGGGAATATCGACTACATCTGGGTCACAGTTGGTGTCCAACAGCGAGATGATCGGGATGCCCAGCTTTTGGCATTCCTGGACAGCGTTGTACTCCCGGCGGGTATCGACGATCACGACTGCATCGGGCAAGCCTTTCATCAGCTTGATCCCACCCAGGTACTTTTGCAGCTTGTCGAGTTCCCGGCGCAAGACCGCAGCTTCTTTTTTGGGGCGCAGATCTAGGGCACCGGTTTCTTGCAGTCGCTCTAGTTCTTTTAAGCGCTCAACTCGGGTTTTAATCGTGGCCCAGTTGGTCAGCATGCCCCCCAACCAGCGTTGGTTGATGTAGTAAGACCCACAGCGGCTCGCTTCTTGAGCCACAATGCCTGCGGCCTGGCGCTTGGTGCCGACGAACAAAAACTGCTGACCCTTTTCCGCAGCGGCTCGAATGTAGCCATAGGCTTCTTCCATTAGCTTGGCGGTTTGCACCAAGTCGATAATGTGAACGCCGTTGCGGGAGGTGAAGATGTAGGGATCCATCTTCGGGTTCCAACGACGAGTCTGGTGTCCAAAGTGGACGCCAGACTCTAAGAGTTGGGCCAAGGTAATGACTGGCATGGTGAGTGAAACTCCTTAACTTTCGGGTTTATCCTCCACCCAGGCGGATCTTTGATTGGGGGATCTAATCACCCCACAAAGACACCCGAAACCCCAGGTGTGTGATTTTTGACAACTTTTCTAGCGTATCACAAGGAACTCTGCTCTATGGGGGGATTTTTCGGGGGCTGATAGGGCTGATGTCGCCGGGTT
>PXDR01000448.1 GCA_003566335.1 Cyanobacteria bacterium T3Sed10_344R1 | reverse complement strand
GAACCTGTGCCCCCAGCCCCACGGCCATTTTGGCGGCTTCGGTGCCGACGATGCCGCCGCCGAGAATGACGGCCCGACCCGGCTGAACCCCGGGGATGCCGCCAAGCAACACGCCGCGCCCGCCCTGCTGACGCTCTAGGTAGCGCGCCCCAAACTGCACGGCCAGCCGTCCGGCAATGATGCTCATGGGGGTGAGCAAGGGGCGCTGGTGGTTTACTTCGACGGTTTCGTATGCGATCGCATGAACCCCAGCCTTAATCAACTGCTCAGTCAATCCTCGGGCCGCCGCCAGGTGTAAATAGGTGAACAGCAGTTGCCCCGACTGCATCCGGTCATATTCCGCAGGCAGGGGTTCTTTAACTTTGACCACCATTTCTCGCTGCCAGACGGCGGCTGGGCCATCCACCAGCTTGGCCCCAGCCTGACGATAGGCGTCGTCGTCATAGCCTGACCCCAGCCCCGCACCTGCTTCGATAAATACTTGGTGACCCCGTTCTTGCAGTACCTGAACGCTGTTGGGACTTAGCCCTACCCGAAACTCTTGGTCTTTAATCTCTTTAGGGACGCCAATTTCCATATCAGGTTCTCTAGTTTTGGGGGTTCCAGTGATCTGGCCAGAAGGTAAGGCAGGCGCAGCTAGATTAGGCTGACCGCAAACCGCCTAGCCTTGCACCATCCTAAAAGGTTATCGGCCTCAAAAGCTGTCGGTAACGTTGCAGCCTTAATGGTCTGAGCCAAGTTAAGCTGCAGAGTCATGAGGGAGTCTCGCCAGTGCTGCTTAAGGGGGGAAATCCGCCATTGACCCTAGGTCTCCCCTTGGCTGACGATTAAATCAGATTAAGCTGAATGTAATAAAGCACCCGGCTAAATTCTGAGTCCCGCTACCTTTACGTCCTATGTCTGTAACCCCTCCCACCACGAGCCCTAGCCTAGAGCGCCCCAAAACAGGGTTCAATGAATACGCTGAACGGTTGAACGGGCGGGCGGCCATGGTGGGGTTTATGGCGACAATTTTGATTGAGGCGATCACGGGCCGAGGCTTGCTGAGTTGGTTGGGGCTGCATTAGACCCTGACCAGCGCTACGGAACTGACTGTGACAGTCGCTTAAGTTACTTCTGGCAGAGTGCGATCGCACTCAAGTTCGCTACACTGCTGAACTAAGGCGCAAGTTAATTTTGCCTAGCTTGCCCACCCAGCCCGCCGTCCACTTCTACAGGCTCATTCCTAACCCTATGTGGCCTCGATTCTTAAAGACAGCCTATCGGCATCAGCCCATTCTCGGTGTTGCAATCACGGCGGGGGCGGTGGATTTACTGCTGGGCGGATTGCAGGGACGGGCCTCGCTGATGTTGTTTGGGGCCGGAGTGACCGGGGTTGCGATCGCACTGCAATGGTGGCGCAACCAGCAGCGCCCCAGCGACAGCCCCACCCGTCAGCCCCCGCCTCAGCGTTACCTCACGGCTCAATCTTCTCGCCCGCCTGTGCCGATGATGGGGCTATCGTCCCGCCGGGATGACAACCCACCGCGCCGATAGCGGTGGGCGGATGCCGGGTTTGATCCTCGCTTTGGATAATTGGCTCAAGTGTGTTTGAGCAAAAAATATAGAAAAGGTGCAGATCAAGTTGACCTTGATCTGCACCTTTTCACTTGCTGAGCCGCTGGCTTAGCGGATGTACTCTTTCAAGACGCTGTTGCGGTTGGGGTGACGCAGCTTGCGCAGGGCTTTGGCCTCTATTTGGCGAATGCGCTCCCGAGTCACATTGAAGATCTGGCCGATCTCTTCCAGGGTTTTCATCCGACCATCATCGAGGCCGTAACGCAGACGCAGCACGTCCCGCTCCCGAGGGCTGAGGGTACCCAGAACCCCTTCTAGATCTTCCCGCAGCAGGTTCTTCGACACCTGATCTTCCGGGGTTTCCCCATCGGACTCGATGAAGTCGCCAAGGCGAGAATCTTCTTCCTTACCGATGGGGGTTTCCAAAGAGATGGGCAGTTGAGCCGACTTGGCAATAAACCGCAGCTTCTCGATGGTCATCTCCATCCGGGTGGCGATTTCTTCTTCGGTTGGCTTGCGGCCCAGCTCTTGGGACAGCAGCTTGGTGGTTTTCTTGATTCGAGAAATGGTCTCGTACAGGTGCACCGGCAGGCGAATCGTCCGGGACTGATCTGCGATCGCCCGAGTAATCGCCTGGCGAATCCACCAGGTGGCATAGGTCGAGAACTTGTAGCCTTTCTCGTGGTCGAACTTTTCAGCGGCCCGAATTAGCCCCAGGCTACCCTCTTGAATCAGGTCTTGGAACGACAAGCCCCGGTTCATGTACTTCTTGGCGATAGACACGACCAGACGCAGGTTAGACTGCACCATCTTGTCTTTAGCCCGTCGGCCCAAGTGCAGCCGCCGCCGGAACGCGGGGAGAGCCATATCTACAGCTTTGGCCCATTCCCGGTCATCAGGCTCACGGTCTAGGGACTCGCTGAGACCATCCCTAATCCGCTCTAGCTCTAGCAAGTCGGCAATTTTGCGGGCTAGCTCGATTTCTTCTTCTGCCCGCAAGAGGCGAATCCGACCAATTTCTTGCAGATACAGGCGGATTGAGTCTTCGGTGTAATGCTTCTTCTTCGCCTGAGGCGTGCGACGGCGAGTGGTTTTTCCTTTGGCAGGTTTAACTTCTGCTTCCGCCTGCGCTATTGAGCCCCCAGCCCCATCACCGTCAATTAGGACATCTAGATGGTTTTCCGGTTGAATGGTTCCGAGTACGTCTTTAGCTTGGGTCATGCCGCGCTCCTCATGCTCCTTTCCTTAGTGATCAATGGCGCTGGGTTTCCCCGAATGCGCTTCGTAGCAGCCTAGGGACTCGCAACTGCGGCCCTAAGTTCTACATTTTAAACAAGTTGTCAAACAAACCGTCAGACCAGCCTCAGCCCCAAAACAGGCCCAAAGATGTCCTGATGAAAAGCTGACTGTCTGGTGGGGATGGCCCAACTAATGGCACTTCCCATCATTATGTTCAGCTTAAACATCAATGACATGGGCGATTTGTCGTAAACCCTGGGGCTGAGTTCTGAAGTCATCTCTGAAATCATCAATGGATATTTTGGCCGGTGCTGGTTTTCCTCAATACTGATCAAACCAAACCCCAGTTCAGATTGGGCCGGGCTCGGGGAAGTATTCCCCATAGCTGTATTCTGACGCCTAATTAACTGAACTGTGTCATCCTCCCCATGATGGGGATTTTTCACATTTCCAGATTGTAGCTTTTCTAACAAAAACGAACCACTGTTCGGCTTGGTCGCTAATCTGCGCTGCGCACGAGAATTGTGGTTGCTGCACTGTATTGTGCGATCGCAATTGGGATATTGCCGTGGAGCACATGGCTGAGCATGCCTTCCCGGGTTGCCCCCAGTAAAATGACGTCGCTTTCGGTGTCCTGGGCGGCTTTAATTACGGTATCGGCGACGTGGTCACTGACTAAGTTCAGTAATTTCACTTGACGCTGTAACTTAGGCGAAAGCTTGGCAATCGCTTGGTTGAGACAGCTGTCGGTTTCTGGCGAGACGACGGGAAGGGGACAGCTATCGGCCTCCGCCACGGCAGCGGGCGGCGGCTGCACATGGCAGAGGTGTAACCGTTCTGGCTGCGCCATCTTCACCAGGGCAGGCAGTAAATCAAGCGCTTTGGCGGCATTTGGCCCCCCGGCTACCGGCACCAGCCACCGATG
>PXDR01000537.1 GCA_003566335.1 Cyanobacteria bacterium T3Sed10_344R1 | reverse complement strand
CATGGCCAGTGCCGCCATGCTAGGGGTGCCGATTACCTACCGCAATGATGTGCTCAGCATCATGCCCGCCACCTTGGATGCCGACATCCTACGCCAGCGCCTAACCGGGGTGGATGCGGCGGTAATTATTAAACTCGGTCGCCACTTTGCCAAGGTGCGCCAGGTGCTACAAGAGTTGAATCTGCTAGATCGCGCCCTGTACATCGAGCGGGCCACCCAGCCCAACCAGCGCATCCTGCCCATCGCCGACCTAGACCCAGCAGACGCCACCTACTGGGCCTTGATCATGATTCCCAGCCAGACCCGACCAAAATGACCGCTGCCCCTTCCCCTGCCATCGTGATCCTGGCCGCAGCCAGCCTGCCTGTGGCCCGGCAGCTCCAGCAGGCCATGCCCCCGGCCCAGATCTACGGTCTGGCTAGCCGGGTTAATGCCCCAGATGTCGCCCCCTACGACAGCTTTGGCGACACCCTGGGCCAGCTTTTCCAGGCCAATCGGCCCATTGTCGGCCTGTGCGCCGCCGGAATTTTGATTCGCACCCTGGCTCCCCGGCTGAACAACAAATGGCAGGAGCCGCCCGTGCTAGCCGTGGCCGAAGACGGCAGCGCCGTGGTGCCCCTGCTGGGCGGGTTGCAGGGGGTGAATGACTTGGCCCGACAACTGGGGGCCGTCCTCGATACGGCCCCAGCTATTACCACTAGCGGCGACATTCGGTTTCGCACGGCCCTGCTGGCTCCACCGCCTGGCTACCGGCTGGTCAATCCTGAAGACGCCAAAACTTTTCTGGCCACCCTGCTGGCTGGGGCGACCGTGCGCCGTCTGGGGTCAGCCCCCTGGCTAGAGCAAAGCCGCATCCCTTGGTCAGACTCCGGGGCGCTGACGGTGCGAGTGGCCTCCGGCGATCTAAACCCTGACGATCCAGACCCTGACGATCCACCCCCTAGCGGAACCTGCTTGGTCTATGCGGTCGAGCCCCCTGAGCCCCGACCAGGCACCCTGGCGATTGTCGGCACTGGGCCGGGGTCAGCCGAGTGGTTGTCCCCCCAAGTTCGGCAGGTGCTGCAAAGCGCCACCGACTGGGTGGGCTACAAGACCTATCTCAACCTGGCTGCGCCTCTGCATCTACCCCACATTCAGCGCCACGGGTCAGACAACCGGGTGGAGCGAGATCGGGCCAAGCTGGCCCTCGACCTGGCGGCAGCCGGACGAACCGTGGCCGTGATTTCGTCGGGAGATCCGGGGATCTACGCCATGGCGGCAGCGGTGTTCGAGGTGTTAGAACAGGGCCAGAACCCAGCCTGGACTGAAATCGAGATTCAGGTCTGTCCCGGCATTTCCGCCATGCAGGCAGCGGCAGCCCTGGCCGGAGCCCCCCTGGGCCACGACTTTTGCGCCATTTCCCTCTCGGACATCCTCAAGCCTTGGCCGGTGATTGAACAGCGACTGGCGGCAGCAGCAGCGGCAGATTTTGCGATCGCACTCTACAACCCAATCTCCAGCCAGCGCCCCTGGCAACTCACCGCCGCCCGCGACCTGCTGCTGCATCACCGCGCCCCCACTACGCCGATTGTTTTGGGTCGCAACCTGGGTCGCCCCGGCCAGCAGGTGACGGTCAAAGATCTAGGCAGCTTAGGGCCAGATGATGCCGACATGCGCACCGTGATTTTGGTCGGCTCCAGCCAGACCCGCCGCATTGAGCGGCCCCAGGGCACCCCCTGGGTCTACACCCCTCGCTGGTACCCTACCGATTGATGTTACGGGCTGAGATCTCTAAGCCGAATCTTGACTGTTGCGGCGACCCAGTTCGTAAATGCCGCCGCAGATACCGGCAATCATGCCCGTACTGATGCCCCAACTGGGGCCAAGGCTGACATCGACCCCGTAGTTACACAGACCACCTACCCCCAAAAACGGCACGATGCTGACCAGAGAGGCGAGGAACGCATTTTGCGATTCGCGGCCTTGTCGGGTACGCTCGTATTCAGCCTCAGAGGTGTAAAGAAACTGCTCGGCAAAGTTAAACCAACGGTTGAGCTGAACCATCACCCAATCACTGACGGGAGAAAACCCCAAATAGAGCGCCAGCGCCCACAGCGCCGTACCGGCAACGGCTGTGGGGCTAATAGCGACGCTAAAAGGAAATAGGTCAAACGGAAAAATACCAAGCAGCATCAAGCAGAGCCAAGAACAACGAAACCTGTCTTGGTTGTAGCATTTTGCCCGAGGCAACGGAATTTGACTGGCAACCCAGCCGTTAAGCAGGACTGGATACGGCTAGCGGCTACCTCAGCAGAATCGGGCAACCTAAAAATAAGGGAAGGCAATTTCCTCCCGGCCCCTAACCCTAGACCCGAGGTCTAGTCATTGATGTTGTTTAATCCACGCTTTAACTCAATGGTTCAAGGCTTAAGCCTCGACAAATCATAATGACACCACGCTGGGCACTCTACCAATGGCGGCGGTTTCGCCGTCGCAGTGGCCGCACTCAAACAAGGGTTTTGCTGGGGCTGCTACTTTTGTCTGGAGTCATGACCATTGGGCTGCTGATTAGCCAACAGCCTGGAGGATTGATAGGGATCGGGCTGGTGCTGGGTAGCTTTGTCGGATTCAGCGTCGGGTTCAAGCTGCGCCAACGGGCCTTGCGATCGTCTTTCCTCGGCGGCACCCAGAGCCACGACATGTTTTTTCGGCAGTCGGGGATCGCTATTTCCTATGTGGATGAACAAGGGCAATTTCTGCGGGCAAACCAGGCGTACTGCGATCTAGTGGGCTACAGCGAGGCGGAACTGCGCGGCTTGAGTTTTCAAGAGATTACTCATCCAGATGACCTGGCAGCCGATTTACACCTGTCCCAGCAGATCACGGCCAGGGACATTGATGCGTTTGTGCTGGACAAACGCTACATCCGGTCGGATGGCCAAATTCAGTGGGTTACCCTCAGCATCTCCCAGGTCTTTGATCCCCAGGGTAATCCCCTGTTTCGGATTGCGATCGCCCAGGATATCAGCGATCGCATCCGGATTGAGCAACAGCTACGGCTACAGGTTCAGCAGCAGCAAATCAGCGCCCAAATTACCCAGCACATCCACCGCAGTTCCCTCGATTTATCGGAACTCCTGAACACCACCGTTACCGAAGTGCGGCAGCTATTGGCGGCAGACCGGGTGGTGATTTATCGATTTGAGCCCGACTATAGCGGCTTGGTCATTGTCGAGTCCGTAGACGCGACCTGGCCCGCCATGCTGGGCCAGAAAATTACCGATCCCTGTTTGCAGCAGCCCGACTGTGTGTTGCCCTACCGCCATGGTCGGATTCAGGCGATCCCCGACGTGCTGACTTCGGGTTTGGCGGACTGCTACGTCGAGACCTTGCGGCAATATCAGGTGCGGGCAAATTTGGTCATCCCCATCATCCTGGCGGACGGATCACAGAAGAGCGATCCCATTCTCTGGGGCCTCTTAGTGGTTCAACAGTGCAGCCACCCCCGGCAATGGCTCAGCCAGGAAATTGCCCTGCTGCAAAATCTGGCCCAGCAAATGGCGATCGCACTTCAGCAAGCCCAGCTTTACCGCCAGGTGCACATGGTCAACCAAGAACTGCTGCGTCAGGTGTCCCTAGACGGCTTAACCCAAGTGGCCAACCGGCGTCGCTTTGATCAATACGTGGCCCAAGAGTGGCAACGGCTGATTCGGCAGCAGCGTCCCCTCGCCATGATCATGGCGGACGTGGATTTCTT
>PXDR01000094.1 GCA_003566335.1 Cyanobacteria bacterium T3Sed10_344R1 | reverse complement strand
GTGGCTTCCCGAGGCGCTTCGTAGTTTTCCTGGGCCCAGAAGGGATAAGCCGCCGCTGCTTGGGGGAACGCCAAGTCACCGGCCATAAACATCAGGGTGGCCAAAAGTGCGATCGCAAGTCCACGCGTCGCCCGTTGGCTTACCCACTCAAAACCTTGATTTACTAGCGAGATGTGTTGTCTCATCAGCAGTACGCAAATAATATCCAGTCAACGCCATTAGAGTCAGAAGCCAGCCTCAGCAGGCAGGCACAAGGGTTAGGCCGCAGCCTAAGCCCACCAGGGCTTCTCGCCAGTGCGGAAGTCTGTTTCTTCCCACGGGGTCAGGGAAACCGTGTCAGCCTCGGTTTCATCCGCATGAACCAGCGCCAGAGACAGCGGTGCTGGCCCCCGCACCACCTTGCCTTCAGCATTGTACTGAGAGCCGTGGCAAGGGCAGATAAACTTGTTTTCGCTAGAGTTCCAGGGCACCACACAACCCAGGTGCGTGCAGATCGAGTTGATGCCGTAGCTGGTCAGGGAGCTGTCTTCCTGCACCACTAGGTAGGTGGGGTCACCTTTCAACCCCTGAACCAGGACTCGCTCGCCTGGGCCGTGCTCAGTCAAAAACTGACTGACTTTAACGTCGTTGCCCAACGCATCTTTGGCGGTTACCCCACCCCCAGCAGCACCACTGGAGGGCGGAATGAAATATTTAACAATCGGATAAAGCGCCCCCAGAGCCGTGCCCGTCACCGCTCCAAAGGTCAAAAGGTTCATAAATTGGCGACGCCCCAAATCGGGGACATCGGGCGTTCCAGAAGCTTGCGTCATGGTTCAGGCTAAAAAATATCGTTCAAAACGGTGGGAATGATTGAGGAGCCGCTGCCTTGCCCCTAACGTCTTGGCAAGAGATGACCTGAAGTGGGCCATCATCCCAGCCACAGACCTGTCAGGCGCATACCCAAGCCAGCGTTCCCGGCCCAAGCGCGTCTGTGTTGAGTCACTTTGCAGTCTTTACCTATCGTTATTATTACACTTTGGGGCCGTCTGTGAACTTACCCCCAGCGCCCAGTCCCATTCCAGCCTGTCGTGGCTGGGCTTATGTCAGCCTACCCTTCACCTTCAACCGCAGAACCTATGACCGGACAAGACCTTCGAGCCCTGCTGTTGTCGAAGTGGGGCTACTCCTTTGATGTGCAGTTGCGTCGCACCCCGACCAAAATTTTCATCCAAATTATGTGGCGCTACCTAGAGCAGGCGTCTTTCCCTATGGCGGAAGAGGCTTATTTGGCCCATCTCGACGAGGTTGCCCAGTACCTAGAGGCATGGGGCATGAGCGATCGGGTGGTGCAGTACATCACCGACACCCGAGAGCGACCTCGCCTGGGCAAAGCCGTCAGCATTCCGGTGGATATGGCGGGTCGGGCCTCAGAGTGGATGATCGACTGAAGCGGCTAGCTGGGGAAATTTTGCCAAAGCCAACGTTTTTTCAGCTTTTCAGCAATCTTGCCGTAGTGTGAGCGGAGAAAAGTAGCGTAAATTACAAGAATTGCCATCAGGGCTGACGCCAAAGCTGGGGCAGTTCCTAGAGAGTGCCTGCGCTCTGGTCATCCCCAACGGTGGTCGGGCTGCTGGTTAAATCAAAGCTGATTTGAAACACTGCTGAATGGAATATGTCAGCGGTGGATCGGCTCGCGGACGATTTACTCAGATTCGCGGCTAGCGTCCGGGAGTATTCCCGACCAATTCTTTGATTTTCTGGAGAAATCTCCCCAGGAAGTTGAGGGGAGAGAATGTTAGGATTTCGTTGAACATGCTTGGGGGGGTTAGTGTGGTTCGTTCTGCAATGCTCACACTTCAGACCGCACTACCGCAGCTTGGCGACAACAATCGCCTAAAGCTGTTTTCGGGTTCGGCCAATGCCGATTTGTCTCGGGAAATTGCCCGCTATTTGGGAATTGACTTGGGGCCAATGGTTCGCAAGCGATTTGCGGATGGTGAGCTTTATATCCAGATTCAAGAGTCCATTCGCGGGTGTGATGTCTATTTGATTCAGCCAACCTGCCATCCGGTGAATGATCACCTGATGGAGCTGCTGATTATGATTGATGCCTGCCGACGGGCCTCGGCACGGCAAATTACGGCGGTCATGCCTTACTACGGCTACGCTCGGGCCGATCGCAAGACGGCTGGGCGGGAGTCAATTACGGCGAAGCTGGCCGCTAACTTAATGACCCAGGCGGGGGCGGGGCGAGTGCTGGCAATGGATCTGCATTCGGCTCAGATTCAAGGCTATTTCGATATTCCTTGCGACCACGTCTACGGGTCGCCGGTGCTGATTAACTACATCGCTAGCAAAGGGCTCTCAGATTTAGTCGTGGTTTCCCCTGACGTGGGTGGGGTGGCTCGCGCCCGCGCCTTTGCGAAGAAGCTGGATGATGCGCCGTTGGCGATTATCGATAAGCGGCGACAGGCCCACAACGTAGCCGAGGTGATGAACCTAATTGGGGATGTGCGCGGCAAGGTGGCGGTGCTGGTGGACGACATGATCGACACCGCTGGCACGATTTGTGAAGGGGCGCGACTGCTACGCCAGGAAGGGGCGCGTCAAGTGTTTGCCTGTGCAACCCACGCGGTGTTTTCTCCGCCAGCGGTTGAGCGACTGTCGAGCGGTCTATTTGAAGAGGTGATTGTCACCAACACCATTCCGGTGTCGGAGACGCGGCAGTTTGATCAGCTGACGGTGCTGTCTGTGGCTAACCTGATTGGTGAAGCCGTGTGGCGGATCCACGAGGAAAGCTCGGTCAGCAGTATGTTCCGTTAGGGACGTGCAGACAGGGCCATTGAGAGCTGGGGGCAGGGTGGGCGGCCAGAGCGCTTAGGCGTCGGTGTCCACAAAGGTGGGCTGGCCGCTGCCGGGGATGGGCCAGTCTTCGTTTTCGCCCCCGATGATCACCTGCTCTAGGGTGACGTACTCTTTGCTGAACTGGCTTAGGGTGTTGAGCAGGACGTCTAATGCGATCGCATCGCTAGTACCTAGATCAAACCAGCAGCGTGCCCAGGTGCCTTCGTATTCGATGTCGCCCATGTTGTGCATCAACGATAAGAGGCTGCTATCTGAACCGTCCTCGCGGTAGTCCATATAGCTGATGTCTACCCCGATATCCTGCACCTGAAGATTTTCGGCATTGAATCCCCCCAGCTTGCCGAGGAAGAACCAAGAGTTCAGCACTTCATCAATATACTGACGCTCTAAAGAAGAGGGCACCGTGCTGAATTCCAGCCATATCCAGAGGCTAAAGAAGTCGCACTCGCGAAACTGAATCTGCATGGGCAATCCTGTGCTTTGGGCTGACTAGCATAGCATTTTGCCCCCTCTGGCCAGAGGGGGCAAGTGTGCTGAGTCCTGAAGATCGGGCTCTGGTGAGTTAGATTGCTAGTGCTCTCTCCGTCCTAGATCTAGGATCACAACGACCTTGAAGACCCTATCCCCGTTGGGGAGGCTTCGCCAACGACAAGTTGCTCCCGTGGAGCCGCTACGCGAACAGGGTGACCGGAACATCGCCGTTCGGGCTGAGCTTGTCGAAGCCCTAGTTCTTGGTCTTGACAATGCACTAGTCCGGTAGCTCTAAACGCCGGGATTCTAGTGCAAGCTAGAACCCGGCAGCTTCAGCGGCGGCATCTAGGCAGGCTTGCCCAGATAGCTCACCCTCTAGGCGGCAGTTCTCAAACAGCACGTCCCGGGCGACGGGGCGGGGCAGTTGG
>PXDR01000002.1 GCA_003566335.1 Cyanobacteria bacterium T3Sed10_344R1 | reverse complement strand
GGAGGTGGCGGACGTGGACGCGGATGGTCTCAATGTCGTCATTGGGGTCATAGCCCCAGACTTCCTTGAGGATTTCGCTGGGGGACACCGTCTGACCGTGGCGCTGGAGTAGGCAGTGCAGCAGCTCAAATTCGAGGTGGGTGAGCTTAACCGTGGTGTCGAACCAGATGGCCTCAAACCGCTCGGGCACGAGGGTTAGGGGGCCATAGTTAAGGATTTCGCTATGCTTGGCGGCTTGGGGAATCCGGTCAGTCCGTCGCAGCAGGGCGCGCACCCGGGCCAGCATTTCCTCTAGTTCAAAGGGTTTGGTCAGGTAGTCGTCTGCCCCAGCATTGAAGCCATCGACCTTATCTTGGGTCTGTCCCAGGGCAGTCAACATCAGCACCGGAATATCGGCGGTGCGCTCATCTCGCCGCAGCCGTTGACAGACGGTGAAGCCGTCTACTTTGGGCAGCATCAAGTCCAGCATGATCAAATCTGGCATGAGCTGGACAGCCAGGGCTTGACCCTTGATGCCGTCATGGGCGCTGCTCACGTCGTAGCCCGCCATCTCTAGGTTGACGGAAACGAGTTCAGCGATAGCAGCGTCATCGTCGATAACAAGTATGCGAGGCATTACTAAAAATAAGGAACTATGGCAGAACTTAGGACAATTAGCAGAGCGTGGTGAGGACGGTGGCCCCAGAATCGTCATCCTTAGCCAAAGCTGGGGGTCTCTTACAGTCTCGATCAACCGAGATAAGGACACCGTTCAGGGATAGCGGACTTTGGTAAGCGCACCAACGAATTCGGGCTTAATAAAAAACCCTGAAGGAATAATTAGATTCCTGTAGTTATCTCAAATTATAAGGGTCAGCGTCCAGTCGGGCTGTGGCGCGACTCGCTCTGCTGAATTGACCTTAAGCATTGCTTAAGGTTTGTCTTTTTGTGGGTGGCGTCAGCCAGGGTAACAAGCCCAAGAGAACCCCAAGACCATCAACAGGTTGGAGAGAAGCCGGTATTCATCTAAAACTCCCCAGGTAGGATTCGAACCTACGACCAATCGGTTAACAGCCGACCGCTCTACCACTGAGCTACTGAGGAACGCGAATAACATAGTACCCAGTGATTCAACACTTTGGCAAGCAGTTGACCCAGCTTTTTTTCAAACCTGCTGGCAATTGCCGGATTATGGCTCTGGGGGCGGCGGCGGTTGAGAAAGCTCTAGGCGTAGCTTGGCGAGCTTGGCTTGGGCTTGGGGATCAAGGGAATGAGCGAGCAGGCGGCGCGAGGCTTGCTTGGCGGGTCGTTGGCGGCGGCGGACGCGCTGCTGGGCCACGCGGACTTCATCGGCTAAACGAGCGGTGGACATCCACTCTGCGCCGTAACCCACCACCGTCAGTTGCTCGGCGCGATCGGAGGTGGCGACAATCAGCTGCTGGCTGAACTTGCGCAGGTCGTTGCGAAATTTGGCACAGACTTTTTCGATATAGCTGTCGGCAGTTTGGCCGAAGTCGGTGTAGTGAATCCGCAAATGCTGGGTCACCCGCTCTTGGACGCCGGGGGTATCGATCGAGTAGGCGTCAAACACCAAACAGGTGTCGAAGTCTTTGACGGCGCTGTAGCTGGCCAGAACTTCTGTCAAATGGCGGCGGGCGACATCTAAGCCCTCGCGATCGCGAATGGCGATCAGCTGAGGCCACGCGCCAATGATGTTGTAGCCATCCACTAATAGCAGTGCTTGATAGGAAGGGGGAGAAGCCATTGCCCAAGCCTGCGACAAACGTTTAGTTAAAAATGCTTAAGTTAATCTTATGTGAAATTCTTGGGACGTGCTGGTTTGGGGAGCTATTAGCTGTTGGCTGCTAAGCGGTCAGGCTGATGAGGTGTTGCTTTAAGCGTTGGGGATCGCCTTGGTCAACGACTTGGCCTTTTTCGAGTAGAAAGGCGCGATCGCAATAATCTAGTTCCAACAGGCGATGGGTGACCCATAGGGCGGTTAAGCCTCGGTCTTTCACCAGCCGCCGCACCTGGGCGACTAAGTCGAGCTGGCTATCGGGATCGAGCAGGGCGGTGGGTTCATCAAGCAGCAGCACGTCGCACTGACGGGCGATCGCACCTGCGATCGCAACCCGCTGCTTTTGGCCGCCGCTGAGGGCATAGATCGGACGGCGGATCAGGTGGGTTAAGTTCACTGCATTCAGGGCTTCCCACACCCGAGCCTGAACTTGGGCTGGGGATAGCCGTTCTTCGACTAGGCCAAAGGCGACATCGGCCCCCACCGTGGGCATCACCAGCTGGTGATCGGGGTTCTGGAACACAAACCCTACCTGACCAGAGAGGTCAATTTCCCCGGAAGTGAGGGGCAGCAGGCCCGCCAACAGCCGCAGCAGGGTAGACTTGCCGCTGCCATTGGCCCCCAGCAGCATACAAAACTCTCCGGGCTGAATGGTCAGGCTGCAGTCGCGTAGAACTGCCACCCCCGAAGCCCAGTTGAAGCAGAGTTGATTAACTGCGATCGCCCGTTGCGCGGCCCCTGGGGCCGCGCGGTTGACTGGATTAATCCCCAACAGTTGTCGCCTCGTCTACGCCATCGAGAAAAAACCAGGAGTCCGGCCTGATGCCGTTGCCCCAGACTTTTCGTAAATCTGCACGGCCACGAGGTCGCTGGCAAGGACGGCAACCTTTTTGTCCATTTGCTGCTCACAGGTCAGCTCTAGCACTTCTTTGCTGCCACTGCGGATGGCTTCTAGCACCATTTGATAGGCAGCGGTAGCGGCATCGAGCTCCTTTTTTTGCACCGACAGGGGCAGGGGCGTATTTCTCACAGTCAATTCGACAGTGTACATAGGGTTCTTGACGTTCTCAAAAAGGTTGAAAATTGCGGAAGTTGAAAATTGTGGAAGTCGTCCGACAATACTCTCTAGTATGTCAAACCCAGTGGATCAAAAACCGATCCCTCACGCCTCTGAGGCTAGGGTTGGGTCAAAAAATGCCCTTGTCTGGCTTCAGACCATCGCCAGACTGTTATCCGCGCATCACCAAGATTTAAGGGAAAAGTGCTCTAGGTCTAGCAGTTTGTGCCAAAATATGGCCGTGCATCATTCCCCTGGGGGGGATTCTGCCCCTCGCAACTTGGCCGTATTTATCTGTGACCTCTCCCCCTGAGTCTTTGGGCAATGCGAATGATCGGTTAGGCACCAGCGTCGGCTGGTTGGTGCCTCTGCTGGGTCGCCTCAATGACATGGTGGTGGTGCAAGATCCCCAGGGTCGCTGGCAATGGGTCAACGATACCTTTTGTGACTGGCTTGGACGACAAGCCCCGGCGGTACTGAGTCAACCCACTTCAGCCTTATTTCCTGAATCAGAAGCAGCGCAGCTAGAAGCCTTGGCGGCTGCGGTTTTGGCGACGAGCCAAGACCAAGACAAACTCCTCGGGTTGACCACATCCCGTGGGCTACAGCGGGTGCAGGTAAAGCAAGGGCAGCTCCGCGATCCCCAGGGGCAACTGTGGCTGGTGGGGGTTTGGCAGGATGTGACGGAGCGCGATCGCACTGAGGCGACGTTGATCCAGTTGGCTACCGCTGTGCGGCAGCGCACCACCGAACTGCAAACAGCACGGGAATATGAGTCCACCCTGAAGCGGATTACTGACCGGGTGCGGGACAGCCTGGATGAAGAGCAGATTTTACAGACGGCGGTGCGAGAACTGACGGAAGCCCTGGGGGTGAAGGGGTCGAATACGGCGCTCTATGACCTGGAGCAGGGCACGTCCACGGTGTCCT
>PXDR01000045.1 GCA_003566335.1 Cyanobacteria bacterium T3Sed10_344R1 | reverse complement strand
GTGATGATCAAAGCCACCGCTGGCGGCGGCGGTCGGGGAATGCGGCTGGTCACCCAGGAGAGCGAAGTCGTCCAGGCGTTCATGGCCGCTCAAGGAGAAGCTGAAGCGTCCTTTGGCGATCCCGGCGTTTATATGGAGAAATTCATTGAGCGACCCCGCCACATTGAATTTCAGATTTTGGCCGACAGCTACGGCAACGTGATTCACCTGGGAGAGCGAGACTGCTCTGTCCAGCGCCGTCACCAAAAGCTGCTCGAAGAAGCTCCCAGCGCCGCCCTCGACCCAGTACTGCGGCAGAAGATGGGAGATGCAGCGGTTCGGGCGGCCCAGTCAATTAACTATGTCGGTGCAGGCACCGTGGAGTTTCTGCTGGATGGCCACGGCAACTTCTACTTCATGGAGATGAACACCCGGATTCAGGTGGAGCATCCGGTGACGGAGATGATTACCGGCCTAGACTTGATTGCCGAGCAAATTCGGATTGCCCAAGGGGATCCCCTCAGCATCACTCAAGAGCAGGTGCAGTTGCGGGGCCACGCCATCGAGTGCCGCATCAACGCCGAAGATCCGGAACACAACTTTCGGCCCAACCCAGGGCGGATCAGCGGCTATCTAGCCCCTGGCGGTATGGGGGTGCGGATGGATTCCCACGTCTACACCGATTACGAAATTCCGCCCTATTACGACTCTCTCATCGGCAAGCTGATTGTCTGGGGGCCAGACCGGCCAACAGCAATTCGCCGAATGCGACGGGCCTTGAGAGAATGCGCCATTACGGGCCTTCACACCACCATTGGCTTCCACCAACGGGTGCTAGAAAATCCCCAGTTCATCAAAGGGGAAATCTACACCAATTTTGTGGCGCTAATGCTGGAAAAGTCGGGCGGTAAGTAAGCTTCAACGCCTTGCAGAGCGGTGCGTTACGGCTACGCCTAACGGCACCCTACGCCAGCATCCACCCTATTCCCTTGCTAAGCCAGCATCCGCAATAGACCCTGTTGGCCCACCAGAATTTCCCGCAGTAGGCTGATGATGCCGACCCAAACAATCGGCGAGATGTCTACGCCGCCGAAGGGAGGGATCACCTTCCGCACCGGAATCAGCAGAAACTCGGTGGGCAGTGCCACCAGGTTGAACGGAAAGCGGCTGAGTTCAGCCTGGGGATACCAGGTCAGTACGATCCGGAAAATGAAGAGCAGGGTGTAGAGGGTTAGCAGGGGGCCGAGGATTAGGGCTGCGATTGTGGGGATGGGCATGGTTGGGGGAGGGCTATTGGCTGTTGGCTGTTGGCTTTGGGCGGACTGGGGTTTTAACTTGAACTTTTGTGAATACAGTTTAACGTGATTGGCTCCCGGCTCAGGGAGAAGCGGCTGCTGCTAAGGGGTGAGCCTGGGCTGGCTTGGGGGCTAAAACGGCGACAGTTGCAGGGGATTCCCTGGGTGGAGCCAGGGAATGGATTCGGGGATTCAGCGGGCTAGGGAATGAGAAGACGATAAGATAAGTAACATCATCCTTTGATTAGTTGCCCGATAAGAGGACTAAATTCTATGACGCCTTCTCTGATGAACTTCCTGCTGAGCTTAGTTGCAGGGGCTGTGATCCTAGTGATTCCCGCGACCGTGGCGCTGATCTTCATTAGTCAGCGGGATAAAGTCCAGCGCGGTTCATAGGCTGCGGCCTAAAGGCTCTGGCTCCTGGGGCTGGGCTGAATTGAGTCCCCGTGATCTCTGATTGCGGGGACTTTTGATTTTTGGGATTTTTCAGGCGGGCTGCGCTGCGGTAACGGGCTGGGCAATTGGGCGATAGAGGGTGTCCCGCTGCTGGGCGGGGCGGTTCAGGGATGCGATCGCACCCTCTAAATCCTCCGGTGTCATGCAGGTGCCGCCCTGGGCTCCGGCCATGGTGGTGATGTGTTCTTCCATCAGGGTGCCGCCGATATCGTTACAGCCCCAGGTCAGGGCCGTGGTGGCCCCGGCGAGGCCCAGTTTCACCCAACTGGGCTGGTGATTGGGGATGCAGTTGCCCAGGTACAGCCGGGCCACCGCCGTCAGCAGCAGGGCATCTACCAGCACGGGCTGATCGCGTCCCACCCGGCGGCGCAGGGGTTTGGGGGCATCTTGGCCGACAAAGGGCAGCAAAATAAACTCGGTGATCTGGGCCGAGTAGCCAGCGGCGATGGACTGGCGTTGGCGCTGGCGCAGCAGGTCAAAGTGGGCAATCTGCTGGGCCGGGGTTTCAATCTGGCCGCTGAGCAGGGTGCTGGTGGTGGGCACCCCGGCTTGGTGAGCCAACCCAATGATTTCTAGCCAGGTGGCGCTGTTAATTTTCTCCGGGCACAGAATCCGCCGCACGTCATCGTCTAGAACTTCTGCTGCGGTTCCCGGCATAGAGCCCACTCCGGCATCCCGCAGGGCGCAGATCACGGTGCTAAAACTGAGGCCATCTTGACGGGCGATGAACTCGACTTCCTGGGGCGAAAAGGCGTGGAGGTGCAGTTGGGGAAAGCGGTCTTTGATTTGACTGACCAGGCGGCAGTAGTAGGTCAGAGCGCTGCCATTGACTTGGGCGGCGGGGTTGAGTCCCCCCTGCATACAGATTTCCGTCGCCCCCAGGGCTACTGCATCTGCCGCTTTTTCCACCATCACCTCCCCGTCTAGCCAGTAGGCTCCCTCGTCCCCCTCGTCTCGGCGGAAGGCGCAGAAGCTGCAGTGCTGCTCGCAGATGTTGGTGAAGTTGATGTTGCGGTTGATCACATAGGTGACGGTGTCCCCCACCTGCTGTTGGCGCAGTTGGTCGGCGGTTTGGCGAATGGCTG
This sequence comes from Cyanobacteria bacterium T3Sed10_344R1, assembly GCA_003566335.1. Classification (GTDB taxonomy): domain Bacteria; phylum Cyanobacteriota; class Cyanobacteriia; order Phormidesmidales; family Phormidesmidaceae; genus PXDR01. The sequence continues at coordinate 966 of PXDR01000045.1, read as the reverse complement.
CGATCGCATCCGGATCCGTCTGGGCGAGCAGGTGTCGCCCCTGATCTGGGGTTAAATCATCCCCAGCCAACGCACGCTGCAAAATTGGCTCTAAGGGCTGGGAATAGGTCATAGCAAGGAGGATGAGGCGCGAATTTAGAAAGACTTCTAAGATGAGGTTAACGTAGATGCCGCCTGTAATTCTGCCCCTCGTTTGGAGCAATTGACCTTCCCTATGACCCCGATTAGCCTACTGCGCAGCCAAACCTACGATCGCGCCGTGCTCCACGAAAGCCTCAGCGCCCTGCTGGCTCCCCTGGGTGGCATGGCTGCCATCGTCAAGCCGGGAGATCGGGTGCTGCTGAAACCTAACTTGCTGACCGGGGCTCGACCCACCAAGGAATGTACTACTCGGCCTGAACTGGTGGCGGTGGTGGCCGAGTTGGTGAAAGCGGCAGGGGGACAGCCGTTCTTGGGGGACAGTCCCGCCTTTGGCAGCGCCCACGGGGTGGCCAAGGCCAATGGCTATTTGCCCATGGCCCAAGCGTTAGAGCTGCCGATTGTGGAACTCCACGGCCAGCGCTACGCCACCGAATCTGCCGACTTTGAGCATCTGCGACTTTCCCGAGAGGCGATGGAGGCGGATGTGATTATCAACCTGCCCAAGGTCAAGTCCCACGCCCAGCTCACCTTGACCCTGGGGGTGAAGAACCTGTTTGGCTGTGTCCCCGGCAAGATGAAAGCCTGGTGGCACATGGAGGCGGGTAAAGATCGCGATCGCTTTGGCACCATGCTGGTGGAAACCGCCCGGCTGCTGGATCCAGAGCTGACGATTGTTGACGGCATCATCGGCCATGAGGGCAACGGCCCCAGCGGCGGCGAACCCCGCGCTCTGGGTTTACTGGCTGCCTCCACCGACGTGTTTGCCCTAGACCGGGTGTTGGCCGGGATCCTCGGCGTGGATGCTCAGCAGGTGCCCACCCTGGC
>PXDR01000441.1 GCA_003566335.1 Cyanobacteria bacterium T3Sed10_344R1 | reverse complement strand
AGAGCCTGACCAAGTATCTGCTGTTTGACTCCTGGCAGCATCTGATTGACTTCATGCTCGACGATTCGGGCTCCGTCGCCCCAAGCAATACATCCTAACTATTTTGAATTTATAATTGCTGGTTGAGATGAGCCGACTTTGACAAGCTCAGCCTGAACGGGTAATGCCGAAAAGCCGCAGACAGTGTTTACCGTTCACCGTGAGCCCGTCCACCACCACCGTTCGTCCTGAGCTTGTCGAAGGACAGCAGCCACATCACAGGAGAAAGGCTGCCGCTACGCTACCCGACAGAATGAACGCCCCTGTTGTTGTGCACGGGCAGAGCCCTGTGCACAACCTACGGCGGCCTAGAAAGTCAGGCGGCAGATGGCGAGGGAGGCCAGAATTCCGGCGATGTCGGCGGAGAGAGCAGCGGGCAGGGTGTGGCGGGTGCGCATGACGCCAATACTGCCAAAGTAAACCGCCATGACGTAGAAGGTGGTTTCGGTGGAGCCCTGCATGGTGGACACCAGATAGGACAAGAAGCTATCGGGGTCGTTTTCCACAATCTCGGACATCACCCCAAACGCACCGCCGCCGGACAGGGGGCGAATCAGGGCCATGGGTAGGGCTTCGGCGGGCATGGTGATCAGCTCGGTCACCGGGGAAATAATCGTGGTGAATAAATCCAGGGCTCCGCTGGCTCGGAACATGCCGATGGCGACAAAGATGGCCACTAGAAACGGAATAATCCGCACGGCAATGTCAAAGCCTTCTTTCGCCCCTTCGGTGACGGCTTCGTACACCTGCACCCCGCGAAAGTAGCCCAGCAGCAGCAGACTACAAATGATGATCGGCAGCAGCCAGTCAGAGATTCCGGCCATCAGGTCAGTGGCGGCCAGATCCGGGGTGCCCTGGACGGTCAGCCGATAGATAATCGCCCCGAAGAACAGCACAATTAGGCCGCCGAACAAAATGCGACCGACTAGGCCAGGGGGATCCAGGGGCGGCGCGGGGGGAACCAGGGTTTCAACCGATTCCACTGCGTCCTCGGTGTCTCCTGGGTCTAATGCGGGGTCGGGGTCGGCGGCGAAGGGGGGCGCGGCATCCTCCGCCAGGGGGTCTTCGGCAGCGCGGGCGCGGCGGGCGAGGAGTTTACCCATTGCGATCGCAACCGCTGTGGAACATAAGGTCGCCACAATCGACGGCAGGATAATTGCCCCTGGGTTGGTCGCTCCGGCCCCGGCCCGCACGGTGATGGCGCTAATGGGCAAAATCGTCAGGGACGAGGTGTTGATCGCCAGAAACAGACACATGGCATTGGTGGCGGTGCCGGGGCTGGTGTTGAGCTTATTCAGTTCCGCCATCGCCTTGAGGCCAATCGGCGTGGCCGCATTGCCCAAGCCCAGGGCGTTAGCCGCCATATTCATAATCATCGCCGACATGGCCGGATGATCCGGCGGCACATCGGGAAACAGCCGCAGCATCAGGGGCCGAATCAGTCGGGCTAATGCCTGCATCATCCCAGCAGCTTCCACCACTTTAATGATCCCCAGCCACAGCGCTAGAGCCCCAATCAGGCCAATCGCTAGGGTGACGGCATTGGCGGCGGACTCAAAGGCGGCTTCGGTCAGTTCCGGCATGGTGCCGCTAAAGGCGGCAACCACGGTGGAGACCACCACCATAAATAGCCAGATGCCGTTAAGTGGGGAGGACGGTTTCTTTGCGGGGGTGTTCACAGGGCAGCAGCGCGGTGCGATCGCGCGTTACAGAAAAGCTGACAGCACTATAGCTGGAGAACCGCCGTATTTTTTGCCGGGGCTTGCCCGATTTTCAGTCTTTACACTGCACTAGTCAGCTTGATCCCCGTTGTCGTCAGCCTCGTCAGCCTCGTCATCGCCGTTATCCTCAGGCTCCGCCTCATCAGTTTCAGCCGGGGGCAGGGCACCGGGGCGGCTGCCACGCTGGAGGGCGACATAGAGGTCGTAGCGCAGGCTGCGGGAGCCTTCAATGGTGGTGGTGACGCCGATGCCGTTGATGGCGGTGGTGATTTGCTGTTGATCAGGCGGGAGTTCAGGCAGCAGGGCACTACCTCGGGCGGCGTTGAGCCCTTGGAGATTGAGGAAGAAGTGGCCGTTGTTGTTGCTGGGGGCTTGGGCGGTGGTGGTTTGGAACAGGCTGGTGTCGGCGAGGGAGCGGGGGGGCTGGGGCAGCAGGGTTTCGGGCAGGGTCTCGCTGACAGCCAGGAAGAGGGTGTCCCCAGGCAGCCAGCCGGAACTGAGGGTGAGGGCGGCGAAGGGGGACACCCAGCGGGTGACCGGTTCGCCGCTGACGTCATCGCTGCTGACCTGGAAGCGGTAGCGGCTGGTGAGGACTTCGCCGAGGCGGTCGAGGGTGCGTTCGGCTTCCCGGCGGTCGTTGGTGTTAACCATCAGCACCAGGCCAGGCAGCAGGTTGTCAGGGTTGGCCAGGTCTGCGGCATCGTCGTCAGGGGGTGGGGGCTGGTCTTCGGGATCAGGGGCGACAACCCCCACGGCAAATTCTCCGGCCATCCAGGGCAGCAGGTCGGTTTCGATGTCGAGACCAGTCAGGGTCTGAAGTCCGGCCTGGAGGTTGTCGGGGCTGAGGGGAGAAAAGCCGTCGGCGCTGCGACTGCGATCGCGATAGTCTTCCCAGAACTGCTGAAAATCACCGCCCGAGGCCATCACCAGGGTGTTGTCCGGCAGTGCTTGGGGAATGGTGCCGGGGGTGTTGGTGGCGGCAAAGGTGCGATCGCTGTTGTTAGCCAGCCAGCCCATGCCCTGCAAGCGCAGGCCACTGGCCTCTAGGGTGATGGCTCCGGCAAAGCCCTGGTAGTCCTCTAGCTGACTCAGCAGGGCCGGGGGCACGGCGGGGTCAGATTGGGTCGCGGTGGCAGAGCGGGCGGCGGGGCCGTTGACAAAGACTTTGGCAAAGGGCTGGGCGGCGGCAATTTGGCTAAAGGCCGGGGCGACCCCAGGTAAGTCCGCCAGGGAGGTCGCGCCTCGATAGGCATCCACGGCGGCATCGGTGGTGCTGCCGTGGGTCGAGACGATCACCCACTCAGCCCCTAGGGCGGCGGCACTGAGGCTGGGCCGATCCCCCTCCGCCTGAAGCTCTCGGATGGTGATGCCGCGATAGTCCCGCTCCTGCCAGTCTTGTCCGGGGGGGCTGGGCAAATCCGCGAGGGCTTGGGCTTGCTCTACGTTGTCGATGGGCAGTACCACCAGCAGGGGGGCATCGCCGCTGTTAGCTGGGGGGGCTGGGGTGATGGCTTCGTTTTCTGCCGGGGGCGCATCACTGTCTTCTTCAGTTGGGATCACCTCTGGCATCAGAGCCAGGGTAATCGAGTCCCCCACCCAGGGGGCGATGTCCCGCTCGAAGTCATAACCGTTGGCGTCCAAGATGCGATCGCGCCAGTTCGCCAACTGCTGATCAAAGTCCTCCTGGGTTTCAGCGGTGCCAAACTGCCGCAGCCGTCGCCACTCGCCCTCGTCGGTGCTGACGGTGACGGTCGCCAGGGTGGTTTCGGGGATCACCTGGGCACCAGTGGGCAGGTATCGCGCCGCTGGGCCTCGACGGGACAGGGCAAAATAGGCGGCGGCTCCCCCCCCAATTAGGACAAAAGCAGTGCCAACGGTGAGCAGCAGCGGCGGTTTTTTGGGCAGGGGCATGGGAACGGTGGCTCGATATCGAGGACAGAAGCGGGGCGGTGAAAACGCTATGCTAACCCTGATATAGACGGCACGGCTGTCGATAGGTTCACATAACTTACGGCGGGCTGACGGCGGGGATTGGCGGTT
>PXDR01000238.1 GCA_003566335.1 Cyanobacteria bacterium T3Sed10_344R1 | reverse complement strand
GGCCGACCGGGGCTGTACCAAGATTGGTCGTAGCGACGCAGGTCAATCTTGGCCGGGGCTCCGACGCCCTGGGCTGGGTCAAAATCACCGGGAGTGGTCATGGGTTAGCTTCGCTGGGCATCGGCCAGGGGCTTGGGGGCTGGTGGAGCTGAGGAGGACTGAGCCTGCACATTTAGCCGTCCGCCAAACTGCTTCAGTTCATAGAGCTTGACCCCAATTTGATATTCGTACTGGCTGAGTAAGCGGCCATAGGTGTAGCCTGCTCGACCGTCCAGGAAGCCGAGTTGGAAGACGTAGAACAGCAGAAACCGTAGCAGGGGCTTGAAGGGCAGTCTGACCCAAATCTTTTTCAGGAAGCGTTTGCGCTGGACTGAGTCGCCAAACAGGTTGCCGCCGATGGTGGCGCTGTCGTCCATGCCGGTGAGCAGGTTGTAGTAGACTCGGGCTTCCCAGTTGGAGTAGCGGTTGTGGCGCTCTAGCCAGTGGAACAGGTCGCGGAAATCTTCGTGGAGCATGTCTTCTTTGAGATAGCCCACTTTGCCATCAATCACCACGTGTTCGTGAACTTCGTTGTCCCCCGTGTTGCGGATTTCTTCGGTGTTGAGGTTTTCGTAGCGGCCCTTGGCGTGACGGAACAGCCGCAGGTTCCAGTCGGGGTACTTGCCGCCGTGGCGAATCCATTTTCCGAGGAAAAAGACCCGGCGGTTCAGGTAGTAGCCGTCATGGCCTGGGTCTTGAATTGCGGTGGCGATTTCGTCCCAGAGCTCAGGGGTGATCCGCTCATCACAGTCCACAATCAGCACCCAAGGGTTGCGGAAAGGCAGGTTGTCTAGCGACCAGTTCTTTTTCTTGGGCCAGCGACCGTTGAACTGGAACTGCACCACATTGGCCCCCCGAGCCTCCGCAATCTCGACGGAGCGATCGCTGCTGTTAGAGTCCACCATGAAGATCTCGTCGGCACGGGCCAAGCTCTCCAGGCAGGCGGGAAGGTTTTCTTCTTCGTTCTTGGCTGGAATCAGGACGGAGACGGGAATTTTGGCAGCGGAAGAGGTCATGGGCAGCTAGGGGATGGGTGGGCGTGGAAGCTTGTAGGTCGGCGGTTATTTGGGACGGCGGTAGAATTTTGACTACTTTAACCGACGGATTTCAGGTAGGCATTTGAAGCGGGCCAAGTTAGGGGGTGCGGTTGGCCGGGGCGGGGCGGCGAATCATGCCGCCGATGGCGCTGCTGAGGTAACCGAGTTGGCCATAGGCATAGGTGAAGTTTTCAAAGCTCTGGGCAGGTTTGGTGATGTATTTCAGGGTCTTGTAGAGGCCGCGAATCAGGCGCTCGCCACCCCGTTGCAGCTGTTTGGGGCCAGCTTGGCCGCCCACCTGCTCGCGGTAGCATTCGCTGATGCCTTGCCACCAGCTGCGGCTGAGGAACCAGGCTCGCTTCATCCGGGCCGGGGTGACATTATGGGCGGCGAGGGCGGTAGGGACATAGACGACCTGCCAGCCTTGCTCTAGGGCGAGTTGGGTCATGTGCAGTTCTTCGTTGGACAGCAGGTTTTTGCCGACCCGGCCCAGGCTGGTGTCGAAGCCGCCGATGGCGTTGAGAAAGCTGCGCCGCAGGGAGTAGTTCAGTCCTCGGGGGGTCAAACCCGGATTTTGAATGTTGATCAGCTCGTCCCCCAGGTCATAAGCACCTAAGCCCCCGGCAAGATCTGGGGAGATCCATTTGGGTGGGGTGACGCCGGGGGGCCAGATGAGGGTGACTTTCCCCCCTGCGATCGCAATTTTTTCGTTCTGCTCATAAACCTGACAGAGGGCGCTCAACCATTGAGGACTGGCTTCCGCGTCATCATCGAGATAGGCCAGAATCTCTCCCTGGGCGGCATTCGCCCCGGTATTGCGAGCAACGGACAGCCCCAGAGTCGTTTCATAGATGTAGCGCAGTCGAGGATGGGGCAACCGTTGGTCTACCACGGCCTTGGTGCCATCCGTCGAGGCATTGTCCACCACGATCACTTCATACGCGTCGGGATCAAAGTCCTGATTTAGCAGGCTGTCAATGGCTGCTCCCAAGTAGCTCTCCCGGTTATGGGTGCAAATAATGGCAGAAACCTTCATGGGCTAATCGCCTGGTAAGGGGCAAAGGGACAAGGACAGGGCTAGGGGCGAAAACGATGGGTAATAACCCTATCAGCCTTAACCAGCAAGCGGAAAAACAAAAAATCCTATTCTCAAACTGCCCAAATGGTCGGTAGAAATATCCGCAAATACTCGCAGGCCCGCAAAAATCTTACTGGACTCCGGCAAATTTAATCGGCTACGCAGCAGCGGCCCCTCGTTTCCGTTGTACCCCGTTATCTCCGGAGCCAACATCAAAGTTTAGGGAATTTTGGTGCAACTGCTTAAAGCCCCGATAAATTTGCGGAACGGGAAGCGTCCCCAGAAGCGGCCCCGAATCTGCCTAAAATTGAGGTGACCCGTCCCCCAGGAAGCTTCGCCATGAGTTCAACCAGTGCCGTCCAGTCCGGGGATCTTGCCGGGATTGATTTTGCTCCGTTTATTGATCATTCTTTGCTCACCCCAACGGCCACCCCAGATCAAATCGCCCATTGGTGTACTGAGGCGGATCGCTATGGGTTTGCCTCAGTCTGTATTTCTCCCTGCCATGTGCGTCAAGCGCGGGAACTGCTCCAGGGCAAGTCGCCCCAGGTCGGCACGGTGATTGGGTTCCCGTCAGGGGCGACCACGAGCGCGACCAAGCTATATGAAGCCCAAGAAGCCGTGGAAAATGGCGCAACCGAACTGGATGTGGTGATCAACCTCAGCTGGGTCAAGCAAGGGGACACTGGTCGCCTGCACAAAGAAATAGCGGCCATTTGCGAAGAAACAGGCCAGACCGTGAAAGCGATTTTGGAAATGACCCTGCTGACCCCAGCCGAAAAGCAGCTGGCAGCGGAAGTTTGCCTAGATGCCGGGGTGGCGTTCCTGAAAACCAGCACCGGCTGGCATGGGGGGGCGACAGTAGAGGATGTGGCTCTGCTGCAGTCCCTCAGTCGCGGTCAGGCTGGGGTCAAAGCCTCTGCCGGTATCCGCACCCCCCAGCAGGCGATGGAACTGCTCCAAGCCGGAGCCACACGCCTGGGCACCTCACGCGGCCCAGAGTTGCTGCGGTTACATGCAGAAGCCTTGGCCTAGGGGCAGCTGAGCTAGATAGAGTCCAGTCCTTGAGCCAGGTCTATGGATGGCCCTGAAAAAATGAGATGGATTGGGGTCAACCGATGCCGATAGTATGGAAGGAACGCCGTCTCTGGGATGGTGCTGGGGGCTGGTCAGAGCCAGCTTTCAGATGATTTGGCTGTAGTTGACGCAAGTTGAGGGAAATCGGGTATGACGGCATCCACGCCTACATCGGCAGCGCCGACGTTTTGTCAGGGCATTCAGTACTTTGCCGATACCTTGCCGGGGTTTGAGCAGTATGGCGGTGAGGCTGCGATCGCACCTCAGCAAACCGCGATTTCTTCCCCCAGCGACCCGGCGGCGGTGTACCAAACCCTGCTGGCGGCTGACGCCCTGCGCTACCTCACCCTCCACGTCACCAGCAGCAAAGCCTCTGGCCACCCCGGCGGGTTTGCCAGCATTGCCGACACCATCGCCGCCTTGGTAATGCTGGGCCACAAGCATTTGATTACCGAAGTGGGTCACCATGCCCCGGGCTTCTACAGCAATGTGTTCCTGGACCAGTCCCTAGAAGACATGGGGATCGCCACGGTTGAGCAGATGTGCGATCGCTTCCGGGAAACCCACGGTTTGCT
>PXDR01000318.1 GCA_003566335.1 Cyanobacteria bacterium T3Sed10_344R1 | reverse complement strand
GGCGCTTCCTTTACCAACAGCTTTTTGCAGGCTCTGGCCCAAGAAATTGACCTCAGTGCCCTGACCTACGTGATTGTGGGCCACATCAACCCCAACCGGATTGAAACCCTGAAGGCGCTGCTAGAGAAAGCCCCCGCCCTCACCATCGTCTGCTCTAATCCCGGTGCGATCGCCGCGAATTAAGTAGCTATTGGCGGTGGTGCCCCGCTCTAGGCCATATTCAATCTCGAACCGCAGCCGCTCCCAACTGCGCGATCGCAATACGGTGGTATCCGCTGCGATCGCCAGGGTTTGAACATCACGGGCAGGAGCAGCAGCAGTAGAAGTCATGGTTTCGCCGTCAAGCACAGGATTTAGAACTATGGCCAGGGATCGCTCCCTAACTGCATTTTGTCACTCTTGTTCCCAATAGTCTTGTGTTGAGCTTTCATATTGGCTACTCTGCTGTGGCGTAGTCCACCAGTTGCAGCAGCCGCTGCCGTAGGGTTTCTAGGCCGATGCGATCGCGGGCGGAGAGAAATATCGCTTGGGGAAACTCCTCTTTGGCGACAGTTAGGGTGTCGCCATCGACCTGGTCTAGCTTGTTAAAGGCCAGCAAAATCGGCCCAGGGGTAATCGGCAGTTTGCCCAGAATATCCATCACGGCTCGGATTTGGCGCTGCCAGGCGGGGTGGGATAAGTCCACCACGTGGAGCAGGGCATCGGCTTCGGTGACTTCTTCTAAGGTGGCGCGAAAGGCGTCCATCAGGGAGAGGGGCAGGTTGTGGATGAAGCCGACGGTGTCGGTCAGTACCAGGGTGCGCTGCTGTAAATCTGGGTCGGTTACCGTCAGCCGCCGGGTGGTGGGATCTAGGGTGGCAAAGAGCTGGTCGGCGGCATAGACCTCGGCATTGGTCAGCACGTTGAGCAGGGTGGATTTACCAGCATTGGTGTAGCCGACAACTGCCACTGACGGGACGGCCTGCTTCTGTCGCTGTTGGCGCATCCGGGCGCGATGCGATCGCAACCGATTCACCTCCTGCTGCAGCCGGGTAATCCGCCGCTGAATCGCCCGCCGCTCTGTCTCCAGCTTGGTTTCCCCTGGGCCTCGGGTGCCGATTCCCCCGCCCAAACGAGACATAGCCTGCCCTCGCCCCGTCAGCCGGGGCAACTGATATTCCAACTGGGCCAACTCCACCTGTAGCTTCCCGGCCCCGGTCTTAGCCCGCTGGGCAAAGATGTCTAAAATCACCTCCGTCCGGTCTACCACCCGCACCCCCATCAATCGCTCTAGGTTGCGTACCTGGGCCGGAGAGAGATTACAGTCAAACACCACCAAGCTGGCCCCCAACGTTTGGGCGGCCAGGGCAATTTCCTGCACCTTGCCTGCCCCCAGCACCGTCTGGGGATGGGGGCGATCCCGCTGTTGGGACAGGGTTTGCAACACTTCGCCCCCTGCCGTGTCTACTAAGCGCCCCAACTCAGCCAGGCTGTTTTGGAACTGTGTACGGCTCATGCCCTTGGTCATTAGCCCCACCAGCACCACCCGATCCTGGTCACCATCAACCTGTTGGGCAACAAACTCGCGGCGAAACTCCTCTTCTAACCCTTCGACTAGGGCTAAGAAGTCCTGCTGACTCAACACATCAAGGCTAATCGGCGGAGTCACCGTCCAGGTAGCTTCTGGATGGGGGACTAAATGGGCCAAATAAGCTTGGCTGACATACCCCGTTGCGCCGCCGCCCCGGCGCTCAAAGCCGCCGCCCGAGAGGGTCAACAGCGCCAGGGCATCTAGTCGCTGTAGCGCCATAGTGGTCAGGGTGCTGGCAGTGGGGGGCTCAACCTTAAGCTGGGTGGCAATGCAGCGAATGCCGCTCAGGCGCTCAGCCCCGTAGCGAGGCAGCTCCATCAAGGGAATCTGGGTTTTGTGTAGGCTGCCCACCCCAACTCGAATCACCTGACCTCGCCGGTTGAGATAGGCGCAAATGGGCTGATTGATTTCGGTGCTAATCGCCCCCAAGCGCTGGGCAAATTCTGGGGTGGTGATGCAATCTCCTGGCAGGCGCTGATGATAAAGGCGCTGAAGCTGCTTGAGTTGACTGGGCTTAAGCCCTTGCAACTGACCGTAAACTGTCTCGACGATAAATCCCTCGCTTCCGGAACTGAGTTATTTGGATAATTGTGACTGTATTGTGCCCGTCAAGTTTCATCAGTCCCGATTCCCTTATTTTAGTCATCAGGGTTCAAGCGTCTACCTTGCCAGGTCTCGGACTCGGGTTGGCTCTCAAGCCATGAGCTGTCGCTGGCTCTAATTGAGGTGACTCCGTCTGGGATCTTGATGGTTAAGATCTTGATTAAGGGCAAATCGCGATAGTCGCGGCGGTCTAGGTCGCTGGCCTTGAGGTTAGCCCGTTAGCTGGGAAACCTCAGTATTTGTATAATGGTATACAAGTAAGCAAGTCTAATTGCACCGTCCTAAAAGGGCGTCATGAAGAGGCTTAGGTTCAGTTGTCCCAACGCCGACCCCAGACTTGCCCCATTCCCCCCCAGTTGCTTAATCTTTAAGCTCCTGGCTCAGTTTCCACATTGCTCACCAAATCTAGGTTAATCCATGGGTCTTAATCGGCGATCTCCCCGTTTCCGTATGGGGCAATTTATTAATCGGCGTCAAGCCAGTCGCGACGCTCAGTCTGGCCTGCTGCGACAAGATCCAGATATTCGGATTGACCCAGAACAGCTCAAACGCTGCCTGAATGATTTAGAGAGTTTTTCGGGAGAATAGAGCGCTGTAACCCTTGTCCCTAGGGAACCTGAGCTTTAACCTGTAAAGAGAACGACAGGTCACCTAGGGAGAAAATCCTCCGGTTGATATTTGAAAAACTAAAGAAAACAGTCTATAACTCTGCTATCAATATCTGCTATTGGTAGTAGACGTTGTGGCCCAGTACGGGAATGAAGGTTCCCTAGTCGGTGACTCACGGTTGTTATTCTCCAATCAATAGATATGAATACTGAGTTAAAGCAGGATGCTGCATTTCCCCACGTAGATGGTGAAACAGCCGAGGACAGCCAGGAAACGGCAGCCAATGCCCTTAAAAACGAGTCCACAGAGCAATTTCAGCAAATCTGGGCTAAGGTCTCTGTTTTGCTTGCTGATTTGCCTGAATATGTCTCCGATTTCTTCAAGGAGTACAAGCGCCCCATTGTCACCATTGGGCTGATTCTGGCCGCGATCATTTCGGTTAAGCTCACCCTGGCGATTTTAGGGGCAATCAATGAAATCCCCCTGCTAGCTCCTGTCTTTGAGCTAATTGGCTTGACTTATAGCGGCTGGTTTGTCTATCGCTACTTGCTGCGGGCGTCTAACCGTCAAGAGTTGCTAGAAGATTTCAACTCGCTCAAGGCGCAGGTGTTGGGCAAGCGAGCATAGCGTCGTCTGGCAGACTATCTGTCCTAGCCTTGCGAGGCTGAGACAGGTCTAGCATGGGCTTATTTAGCGTCAGCGTGGGTTCTCTGAGCAGAGCCTGAGCTGGCGCTGTTGATTTTTTTGACGGCTGGGTGCGGACTTCCGTATCGGTTCTGACCGGAAAGCCTCGCATTGGTAGCGGTCGGTTGTCCGGTGTCTCAGGGTGGGGATTCTTATACTAAAGAGAGTGCGGCTAAAAACTGCGGCTAATCCAGTGCCGAACCCAGTCCCCCATTAGCTTGCACTCAAGCGACTCAACCTTTGACCGAAACTTTGCCGAGGCGACTGCCATGACCTTAAATCCCGCCGTAATGACAGCCGTGGAGCGGCTAGACTACCGTGTCACCGTGGCGGATGTGGCG
>PXDR01000105.1 GCA_003566335.1 Cyanobacteria bacterium T3Sed10_344R1 | reverse complement strand
CGGGCGACCCTGGCAGCATTGGCAAGTCCTACCCCCCAACTCTCCCTAGCGGGGTTAACGCTGCTGCATCTGCGCCCGACCCTGTCGGCAGTGGCAGACGACCTGCACCATGTTTTGCAGTCTTATCAATGCCGGGTGTTAGAAGTCGATGATTTAGACCAAGCAGACTTGCTGGCTCGGGTTTGGCGACCCCACGTGGTGCTGTTGGACTCAGCGATTCCTGAGCCTGAGGCTTATCTTGCCCAGTTTAGCCAGCAGCAAGGCTTAGCAGCCCTGCCCTTGGTCACCCTGACAAGTGAAGCGACCCAAGCGGCCAATAGCTGCACTAATTTGCGGGTATTTCCTTGCCTAGAACCGTTAACCCAAGCCCAGCCACCGATGGCCCTACTTCAGGTGATTCAGGTGGCGGCTGGGGGCTGAGACGCTCCCCACTAATGAACGGCTTTAGGGACTCTGGTAAGGAATCTAGGCCGTAGGATTCGGACAAAGCTGCCTGGCTGGTGTAGGTTATGTCATCGGTGTCTCGCGCAGGCTCACTGATAGGCCAACGCCTGCGCAGACTGCGGGGTTGAGACGGCAATAATGCGATCGCACCTCATCTGAACTCAATCAAGCGGATTCGGGGCCGGGATCATAGCTGTTCACCTGATCGCCTATCCGTGCGGTTCATGGCAGTTTGTCCCCATACACCTGGGTTAAGGTCAGGAGAGCTCAACTGACCAAAATTGGGCACTCTAATGCCTAGATGCTCTAGACGTCTAGGTGCTCTAAGCTACCTAGACAGTACGGTCTCGATCGAACCAGCCCGTCGATCGAGACCATGTTAACTGCCAGGGTTTCCTCCTCAAGGTTCATCCCTATTCCTGTTCCTGTTCCCCCCCTGCCCCTTGTCTGTTCATGGTAGAGCCGCGATCGCCCCTATTTTCTTCCCAAGACACCGAACTGACCCAGCTTCGCGATACCCTGCATCGTTTCATCAGCCTGGTTAATTCCCTGCCAGGAGTTGCCTTTACAGCCCATGCAGATCGGGAGTGGTCAATGCGGTTCGTCAGTGTTGGGTGCCAACAGCTAACCGGCTACAGCGCGGCGGATCTGACAACAGCCGACAGTCCGGTTAACTACAGTCGCCTCACCCATCCAGACGATCATCAACGGGTGCTAAACACGATCACCAAAGCGATTGACCAAGGCCAACCCTATGGGGTTGAATATCGCTTGATCCACCGCTCCGGGGAGATCCGCTGGGTTTGGGAAAAGGGTCAGGCGGCCCTCGACAGCAGCGGTCAGGTTCACGGACTCGAAGGCTTTATCACCGACATCAGCGAACTTAAAGCCACCGAACAGGCGTTGCGCCAAAGTGAGGCCCGCTATCGGCTGCTGGCCGATAACGCTAATGACTTAATCAGTCGCCACCGTTTAGACGGTCGATGTGATTACCTCTCTCCGGCCTGCCAGGCGCTGTTGGGCTATGCCCCTGAGTCCCTGATGGATCAACAACCCCTGGACTGGGTGCATCCTGACGATCAGCCGATGGTGCGACGCTTCTGGCGATTGCTTTTAGTCAACAAGGCGGATGCGATCGCACCCCTGAGTTATCGCATCCGCCATTGCCAGGGGCACTATATTTGGCTGGAGACCACCGGCTGTCCGGTGACGGCTCCGGCTGCCCTTGATTTGCCGCCCGAGATTATCGCCATTTCCCGGGACGTGAGCGATCGCAAAGCGGCTGAACGCACCCTGCGCGAACGGGAAGCCATGCTGCAACTGGTGATGGATGCCCTGCCCCAGTATGCCTTTTGGAAAAATCGAGAGTCGGTTTACCTCGGCAGCAACCGCCGCTTTGCCCAGATGTCTGGGGCGGGCACCCCCGAGAACCTGGTCGGCAAGACCGACCAAGACTTAACCTGGACGGAGGAAGAGAAAACTCTGTATGTGGCCCTCGACCGCCAAGTCATGGACGATGATCAGCCCGTCTTTGGGGCGATTGAACCCCAAACCTATGCAGACGGCAGACATCGCTGGTCAGAAACCAACAAGATTCCGCTCCATGACGACAACGGTCAGGTGATCGGCTTGCTGGGCACGTTTCAAGATATTACTGAGCGGGTCGCGACCCAAGATGCCCTGGCCCAGCGGGAACAGTACCTCGCCGCCCTAGTGCAGCTCCAGAGCGAGCTGCTGTTTCCGCTGCGGGGCAGCAACGCCCCAGACCATTACCAAAATATTTTGGCCCCCTTAGGTCAGGCTACGGGAGCTAGTCGAGTCTATGTGTACCTCCTGGAGGCTGGCCCAGAGGCCGAACAGACCGGGGAGCTGCCCCAGTGGGCGGTGCAGCAGGCAGAGTGGTCAGCAGATGATGTTGCCTCTACTTTGAACCCGGCTGATGGTGAACTCTCCCTACAGCGGTTGCCTCTAACTGGTGGGTTTGCCCGGTGGGCCGCCGCCCTAGCCGCTGGGGAAGTGGTGAATCAAGCGGCGACTGACTTTACCCCTGACCAACAGCAGTGGCTCTGTGGGCCGCCCGCCAATGTGCGGACGCTGCTGCTGCTGCCGATCACTTTGCGGGGCAGGCTTCATGGCCTAGTCGGCTTTACCCGGTGCGACAGTGACCAGACCTGGAGCCGATCGGAAATTGATCTGCTGCGAATTGCGGCGGCTTCTTTGTCGATGGCCTATGAGCGGCAAATCGCCGAAAAATCCCTGACCAAAGCCGAACTCAAGTACCGCAGCATTTTTGAAAATGCGGTGGAGGGCATTTTCCAAAGCACCCCCAGCGGTCATTACCTGACAGTTAACCCCATGCTGGCCCGGCTCTATGGCTATGACTCACCAGAAGAGCTCATTCAAACCCTGACGGATATTGACCATCAGCTCTACGTCCAGCCCGAACGTCGCCAGGAGTTTGTGTGCCAGATTCAGCAGTTGGGCTCAGTGATTGGGTTTGAATCTGAGGTTTACCGCAAAGACGGCAGCACCATCTGGATTTCGGAGTCAGCCCGGGCCATTTATGCCCCAGACGGGAACAAAGAAATTGTCGGCTACGAAGGCACTGTAGAAGATATCAGCCAGCGGAAGCAGGCGGAGGCGGAGCTGCACCACCGGGACAAGCTGTTGCAGGGGGTGGCAGACGCCTCTAATTGTTTGCTGATTCGGCCTCAGTTTGAGATTGCGGTGGCGGAAGCATTGGAAATTTTGGGCAAGGCTGCCACCGCAGATCGGGTCTACATTTACCAGAATCATCTCTGCGGCGATCGGGGAGAACTGGGGATGAGTATGCGGTTTGAGTGGACTCAGCCCAATGTGACCCCCAGCTTGGGCCAGCCCCATTGGCAAGGGTTGCTCTACCATCAGCACGGACTCCAGCGCTGGTATGACGCCTTTGTCCAAGGGCATTCGATTTCCGGCATTGTGGCCGACTTTCCCCCAGAAGAACAGGGGCTGCTGGGGAAGGACAAGATTCTCTCTATTTTGATGGTGCCCATTTTTGTTGAAGAACAATTTTGGGGGTACATCGGCTTTGATGCTTGTCGAGAGGCCCGACAGTGGACGAATAATGAGGAGTCAATTTTGGTTGCGATCGCAGCCAGTATTGGCGGCGCAATTCGGCGACAGTATGCCGAAGAACAAATGCGTTACCAGGCGTTTCACGACCTGCTGACGGGGCTGCCCAACCGCGTGTTGTTTAACCAGCACCTGCCCTTGGCCTTGGCCCACGCCCGCCGCGCCAATCAACTGCTGGGGGTGATTTTTCTCGACCTCGATCGGTTCAAAACCATCAATGACACCCTTGGCCATGCCGTGGGCGATCAGCT
>PXDR01000112.1 GCA_003566335.1 Cyanobacteria bacterium T3Sed10_344R1 | reverse complement strand
GAGCCGGTGGTGGTGAGGTTGACCGATGTCAGAACCCAAGAGGTGCGTAAGTTAGAGCTGCGGCTGCGCAGTGAACCGATTACGGTTGAGCAAATCCAGCCTGCGATCGCAACTGCCCTGGACAAGTGCTGGGGCGCTGCCGCCGCACCGACTCCAACCGTTGTGTCGGCCCAACTCCATGACCTGGGCTCGCCCCTGGCTAAGGTGATTGACCAACTGCAACCCGACACCTACGCCGTCAGCGGCGGGCTGCTGCTAGAAGGGATTGATGTCACCGAGCGGGAGTTGAGTAAATCCCTAATCCGGCGGTTGATTGACCAAGATTCGGTGCTGCAACCCCAGAAATTTGATGGGGCGAACCAGCTAATCAAACGGCTGTTCCGGGCCAGCGACAGCCTGATCCTCAGTGCTGAGAATGATAAAGCCAAGCTATTTATGGGGCTGGATCAACCCAATTGGGAGGTGCATACCTATCCAGTGAAGATGC
The DNA here is from genome assembly GCA_003566335.1 of Cyanobacteria bacterium T3Sed10_344R1. Taxonomy (GTDB): domain Bacteria; phylum Cyanobacteriota; class Cyanobacteriia; order Phormidesmidales; family Phormidesmidaceae; genus PXDR01. Next base: position 3,328 of record PXDR01000112.1, on the reverse strand, counting down.
TGCAATCGTCCCTGTTTTTTCAGGCGACGGATCAAAACCAGGTGCTGAATATCCCCGATTTACAGGTTCACAGCCCCACAGACTGCGAGCGTCAGATTTTGCAGCATGGGGTGCGATCGCTGCTGATTGTGCCGATTGTGATGAAGTCTATGGCGACGGGCAGTGAATCCCGTAAACTGTTCGGCCTCGTGGGAGTTACCAGCCAGCAGCCCTACGCCTTTGACAGTGCTGACTGCCGCTTAGCGACGGATCTGATCCCCGCCCTGACGGCGGCCATGCGCCACACCGTTAAAGATCGCTTTTCCAATATTCACCCGTCCGTGCGCTGGCGGTTTGAGCAAGAAGCCGAGCGCCGCAGTTGGGGGCTGCCGCCAGAGCCGATTGTGTTTCAGGATGTCTATCCGCTGTACGGGATTTCCGATATTCGCGGCTCGTCAGATCAGCGGAACCGGGCGATTCAGGCCGATTTACAAAAACAGTTCGAGCTAGGACTGGCCGTGGTAGAAGCCCTTTGCGCTGCCAAAGACAATGCCTTTGCTCAGCAGTTTTGTCTAGACCTACGGCAACACCTAGAAACCCTGAAATCTGGGATCACGGTGGATGCTGAAGTTACCCTGATTCGCTATTTGCAAACCCAGCTAGAGGCCCACTTCAGCGCCTTTATCGGCATTAGCCCAGAGGTCGAAGCCGCGATTGACGCCTATCGATCCAGCTGTGACCCAGAACATCAGTGCGTCTATCAGGCTCGGGCGGAGTACGACCGGGTGATCAACCAAATCAACACCCGACTGCGGGACATTTGGAGCCGCTGGCAAAAGTCCCTGCAAACGATTACCCGCCACTATTGCGACATCGAATCCACCGACGGGATTGACCATATGATCTACGCTGGTCAGTCGATTGATGCGGACTTCTCTAGCTTTCACCTGCGCAGCCTGCGCTATGAGCAGCTGCGAGCCGTATGCGACTGCGCCCGAGAGAGCTTTCGGATGAAGCAGGAATTTGACACGGCGTTGGACATTACCCATCTGGTGTTGGTGCAGGACACCACCGTCGATATTTCCCACGATGAGCACACAGAGCGCCTATTCGACGTTCGGGGCACTCGGGACACCCGCTACGAAATCGTCAAAAAGCGGATTGACAAAGCGGTGGACAGCCAAACCCGCGATCGCATCACCCAGCCCGGCATGTTGACCGTGGTCTACTCCACCACCCAAGAGTGGGATGAATATCGCCAGTACCTCGACTACCTAGAACGGGAGGGGCTAATCGGCCCAGAACGGGAGCTGGGAACCGTCGAACCCCTCCAGGGCGTCACCGGACTTAAATTCGCCCGGGTCACCGTCCTGCCTGAAGCGACAGCCCCAGCCGATGGCCAATCGCCTGAGTGCCGCCCTGCCTGATCGGGCTTTGTCGCTTTAGCGAGCATAGCGACCCATGCCCGAAGATTTTTATGCTTTATGGCCAACCGCCCAATTGACAGCCGCCAGGCAAAGGGTGGTACAACTAGCTGACTAAGTTTTTCTTTTGGAACACTGAGGTGAACAGTGGTGATTGCAACGGTAGCCTGGATGCAGGGTGGAAATCAGCGCTGGACAAGAAGGCTGCGATCGCAGCTCAAATTTATCGCTCTGTTTAGCCTGTGTCTGGCGTTGACCGTAGCCTGTGGCGGCCAGCCTCAGACTGGGGCTGGCTCTTCCACTGCTGACGGCGATAGCACCGGGCGGATCACCATGGGCACCACCCAGCAGGCCCGCACCCTGGATCCGGCGGATGCCTATGAATTATTCCCCGGCATTCTGCTGCAAAACCTGGGGGATCGGCTCTACAACTACACCCCCGGCACTACGGATTTGGTGCCCCAGTTGGCTACCGACATGCCTACCATTAGCGACGATGGCCTGGTCTACACCATTCCACTGCGGGACGATGTCACCCTGCACGACGGCACGCCCTTTGATGCCGAGGTCATGGTTTTCTCTCTGAATCGGTTTATGAACAACGGCGGGCGACCGGCCTTTTTGCTGTCGGAGCGAATTGAGTCCGTTGAAGCCACCGATGACTACGAGCTGACCATTACCCTGAGCCAGCCCTTTGCGGCCTTTACCGCTCTGCTGACTTTCTCGGGAGCCACCCCGGTTTCCCCCTCGGCCTATGGCGAAGGCAGCGGCAACTTTCAGCCCGATAGCTTCATTGGTTCTGGCCCTTATAAGCTGGCCGACTTCCGTCCCGACGTGATTCGCCTGGACGTGAACGAAGACTATTGGGGCGATCCCCCGGCCAATAACGGCGTAGACATTCAAATTTTCAGCAGTCCGGCAAACCTCTACAACACCTTCCGTACTGGGGGGCTGGATGTGGCTTACCAGACTCTGGATCCTGACCAGGTGGCTAGCTTAGAGCGAGAAGCCGATGAAGCCGACTGGCAGGTGATTACGGCGGGGTCTACGGTGATCAACCTGCTGAGCCTGAACCAGAAAATTGAGCCCTTCGACGACCTGCGGGTACGCCAGGCGGTGGCGGCGATGATTGACCGCAATCTGGTAAATGAGCGGGTGTTTCAGGGCCAAGCCGAACCCCTCTACAGCCTGCTGCCCACCAGCTTTGAGATGTACGAGCCGGTGTTTGAGACGGCCTACGGAGACGGTGAGTTTGAGCAAGCTCGGGAACTCCTAGAAGAAGCCGGGATTTCTGAAGACAATCCCCTGGTGCTGGAGCTGTGGTATCCCTCCGCCTCCAACATTCGCAGCCTGGTGGCCAACACCCTGAAGGAGTCGATTGAGCAGGGCTTACCCGGCTTGGTGGAAGTGGACGTCAACAACGTCGCTGGAGCCACCCTGTGGGCCAACACCGCAGACGGCATTTATCCCACGGTGATGGCCAACTGGTACCCCGACTATTACGACCCAGAAACCTTTTTCCAGCCCTTCATGAGCTGTAGCCAAGGCTCAGAAGAAACCCTGTGCGAAGAGGGAGAAAGCCAGGCCAGCGGCTCCTTCTACTACAGCGAAGCCGTGAACGACCTCCTCGCCGCCCAAAGCGCCGAACAGGACGAATCTGCCCGCAGCGACATCTTCCGCCAGATTCAAACGCGCCTGGCCGAAGACGTGCCCTACGTGCCCCTGTGGCAGAGCAAAGACTACGTCTTCAGCCGTGACTCCGTCTCCGGCGTTGCCGTGCAGCCGACGCAGCAGTTTCTGCTCTGGCAGATTGAGAAGTAGCCAACAGTTCTATGTCCCGCTCCTCCGCCCTCCGCACCTACATCATTTCCCGCCTGCTGCTGGCTCCGCTGATGATCTTGACGATCATGACGGTGGTGTTTTTG
>PXDR01000517.1 GCA_003566335.1 Cyanobacteria bacterium T3Sed10_344R1 | reverse complement strand
TGGCGATGGGCCGCATCGGGTCTGTATTCCAAAAGCTGTTGTTAAAGGCAGTAAACAGCAGTGGTGCAGCTTCCCCAGCCGCCCGAGCCAGAGACAGAATTAGGCCAGTTACAATCGCAGGGACAGCAGCCGGAACAGTAATGCGAGTGATGGTTTGAAACCGAGTTGCCCCAATGCCGGTTGCCGCTTGCCGCATTTCGTTGGGCACCAGCAGCAGCGCTTCTTCAGTTGAGCGAATCACAATTGGCAGCATCAGCACACCGAGGGCGACCCCGCCAGAAAACGCTGAGAAAGAGCCCAAGGGCCGCACCACCACAGTATAGGCAAACAGGCCAATCAGAATCGCCGGAACCCCTGTCAGCACGTTAGCCGAGAATTTGACCAAGTAGGCAATGCGGGTGCCTCGGCCAAATTCAGCCAAGTAAACCGCAGCCAGCACCCCAACCGGAAAGCTGATAGCCGCCGCGATGCCCAGGGTCATTAAACTGCCAATAATCGCGTGACCAAAGCCGCCGTCCTCTAAGCCCGGCGGTGGCGGTAGCTCGGTGTATAGGTCAAGGTTGAAGAGTAGGGGCAAGCCCCGCCCCCCAACATCCCAGAGCACTAACAGCAGCGGGATAATGATAAAAGCGACGAAAACACCGCTTAAAACGGTCAGGACAGCGCCAACCCGGTTGCGGTTGCCGCTGACGGAACCACTGGTTAGGTCTGGCATTCCAGATGGGGATGCAGCGCCCGCCTGATCTTGAATACTGGTCATGGGTCTCTACTCTCTAGGAATCCTGCGTTACTCCGGTCGGACTTATGCGCTAGCCCTAGCCAAGCAAGTTGGGCTAGGGCAAATGCCAACGTCTCACTCAACGTTCTGGAATCGGCGAATAATCATCTCGGCAAAGATATTAACCACCAAGGACAACACCATCAGCACCACCCCGGCATACATCAAGGCGGCTACTTGGGTGCGGCCTGCCTCGCCAAACTGAGAGGCAATCAAGCTGGTAATGGTTGACCCTGGCTGCAAAATTGACGCATTGATCCGGTTGGCATTGCCTACCAGCATCGCAGCCACCATGGTTTCTCCCAAGGCCCGTCCCATGGCCAACATAACGGAACTAACAATCCCAGATAATCCAGCCGGAATTAACACCCGCAGGATGGTCTCCCAACGGGTTGCCCCCAGGGCTAAGGATCCTTGGCGCAACTCTGGTGGGATAGATTCAAAGGTGCTCTTAGTAATTGAAATGATGATGGGGGAAATCATCACAGACAACACTAAGCCCACTAGCAGCAGGTTGTTGCCTCTGGGGGCAGCCCCGCCAAAAATAGGAATCCAGCCCAGGGTGTTGTGCAGAAATTGAAAGAAGGGCCGAATCATCGGCACTAGCACAAAGATGCCCCACAGGCCCAGCACCACACTGGGAATGGCCACAATCAGCTCAATCGCAAAGCCAATTGGGGCGCGAACGTATTTGGGCACAAAGTCTTCGGTCAAAAAGATAGCGGTGCCAATGCCGACCGGAATCGCAATCAACAGGGCCACGAACGAGGTGACGAGGGTGCCGTAGATCTGCGGCAGGGCACCGTAGACGTTGGTCACGGGGCTCCAGGTGGTGTTGAAGATGAAGCCAAGGCCAAAGAGCTGCATGGCAGGCCAAGCTGAGATCGCAGTTTGGCCAATAATCCAGGCTAGGCAAGCGCCACCAGCAATAGCCAAGATTAAGGTCAAGCCCCGGAAGCCTGTATCTAGAACCCCGGCTGTGGTTACGCGCTTATCAATATCTACTAATGGTCTGTTGTTCGTGGAGCTGCGATCGCCAGATCCACCAGTTACTGAAGTCATACTTGCCTCTGATTTTTTACGTACTTACAACAGCTAGGGCGAGCGGGAGCGGGGCAGCTTAGATCAGATAGGTCGTTTTTTAAGCAGCAACGAATTCAAAGGAAGATCAAAGGAAAGCCCCATGGCCTAGAGTTTGACTCTAGGCCATGGGGAAATCGGGGAGCTTAGCCAGCAGAAATTTGGCTCAGCTCGTCCATGATCCGGTCAACCACACTCTCGGGCATCGGCACGTAGAGCAGTTCTTCGGTAATCGCTTGACCGTCTTCGCTCTGAGTCCACTCCAGCAGATCCCGCAGGGCGTTCCAGGTGTCGGCGTCATCGTACTCCCGGTAAATCAGCACCCACACCAGACCGGCAATGGGGTAAGCATCGGGGTTCTGAGGATCGGGCACCAGCAGCGCAAAGTCTTCAGGAATTTCCTCCCCTTCGAAGGCTAGCGCCACATTAGCCGGGATCGGTTCAGGGAAGTTCCCCGCAGCGTTTTCGATCCGGGCCACAGGAATGTCATTCAACTGTGCCACAGCGTAGGACAGGTAGCCGATGGCTCCTTCGTTTTGCTCAATGGCAGCAGCCACACCTTCGTTCCCCTGACCACCAATCCCTACGGGCCAATCGACCGTAGTAGCCGCACCCGCAGGCCAGTCGGGGCAAACGGTGTCTAGGTGGTTGGTGAACACAAAGTTGGTGCCGGAACCGTCAGACCGGTGTACCCAGGTAATGTTTAGGTCGGGCAAGTCTAGTCCGTCGTTGTCGGCTGTGATCGCATCATCGCTCCAGTTGGTGATGGTGCCATCGACGATGCCGCAGTAGGTGTCGCGGGAGAGCCGTAGCTCATCATCGCCAACATCGGGAATGTTGTGAGCAAAGACGACATAGCCGCCAGCTACCGGCAGTTGCAGGGGCTCAAAAGGATAAGCTTCCTGGAAGGAGGCTAGACGATCGCCCTCAATGGGCGCTTCACTGGCACCGAAGTTGACGGTGCCGTTGATGTACTGCTCTAGACCGGCACCACTACCCACGGACTGGTAGCTGACCTGAACGTTGGAATCAACTTCGCGGTTGTAGGTGGTGAACCAGCGCTGGAACAAAGGATCAGGGAATGTCGCACCAGCCCCGCTGATAGCAACAACCCCGCCACCGCCGCCGTCAGTGGCCACTGGTGGCGCATCATCGTCGCCACCAGCTACGGGGGGTTCGCCATTACCACCACCGCAAGCTGCGGCGATTACGGTGGTTAGGGCTAGCATTGAGCCCAAAAGAACACGTCGATTAAAAATCATGGGGAACCAACTCTCTCTATCTATCTCGATTTGACGCTTCGATTAATCTGATTGCGATCGCACGTTCATCGCCGAGAAGATTCTATAGACCCTAGGTGAAGACAAGGTTAAGGACTCAGACAAAATTACCCCGGGTCTGGATAAGTGCGGAAGTCGCCTCTCATAATCAAACCTAGGGTGAACCGCGAACACTAGCCCAATTGCTAGCTGGCCCCAATTTCAGGCTCAGAATAATTGAGGCTGCGGGGTGCGATCGCAGCCAGGGTCAAACCGCTCACCCCCCCCATTCCCAAAACCCCCAATGTTAAGCTCTGTGAGGATTTGCCTAGATGCACAGAGCTAGGTAACCCACTCCTTTATCATTGGGGTTAACGTTTGTAAACTTTCCTCAGATTCTGGAGATTCAAAAGTGGCTCTTCCATTATTGAGTTATTCCCCCTCTAGTCAAAACCAGCGGGTCGCCAACTTCGAAGTTCCTGGCGACGAGCAGGCCAGAGTCTTCACGACTGACGACCTGCTTGGTTCTGCTGAAATGGATAACCTGATCGAGGCGGCCTATCGCCAGATCTTTTTCCATGCTTTTAAGTGGGATCGCGAACCGTTCTTAGAGTCTCAACTCCGCAACGGTCAAATCACCGTGCGCGACTTTATTCGCGGACTGCTGCTGTCAAAGACTTTCTACAACAGCTTTTACGAAAAGAACAGCAATTATCGCTT
>PXDR01000299.1 GCA_003566335.1 Cyanobacteria bacterium T3Sed10_344R1 | reverse complement strand
GATCGCAGCTTCCTCCGCCAAATCACTTGCATCGGGAGGATCTGACGAATCTGCCGAACTCTCCGGCGGTTCCGCTCGGTAGACAAAGGGATCTTGCTTGAGGGTAGAGGCGACCAATGTCTCCAACGGTGGGCTATCCTGCCGGTCTGCCGCTGTCAGGGGATGGAGTAGGGCGCAATGGGCCTCGAAAGTTTGCCCCAGGGTGTCGGCCACGGTTTGCAGCATACTGTCGTAGTCAAGGGATTCCCGAATCGCCGTCATAATCCGGTTGATCAAGGATTCCCGCCGCAGGGCTTGCTGCAGAACCCGGGTGCGCTGCTTTAACACCCGGTAGGTGTCGGCGGCCTGCATCACCGCGATTTTGAGCTGATCGGGGTTCCAGGGCTTGGTGATGTACTTAAACACCTTGCCGGAGTTGATCGCTTCGACCAGGTCTTCGACATCGGTGTAGCCTGTCAGGACAATCCGAATCGTGTCGGGAAAACGCTCAACGGTGCGGCTGAGGAATTCGGTGCCGTTCATTTTCGGCATCCGCTGGTCGGAGATGATCACCGCCATCTCGCCCGCTTTATCCAGTTGTTCGAGGGCATCAAAGCCATTGGCGGCCTTAAACACCTGAAATTCGCGGCGGAAGGTGCGATAGAGCAAGTCCAGGTTATCTGGCTCGTCATCGACCACCATTAGCTTTAATTTAAGCCGCTCACCCATCTGACCCATGCCCAAGTTCCTCTGGTCTTATCCTGTCCTAAACCCTTGCCATGACTGAGACGTTTACTCCTCGCTCTGCATCTAACGCTGCGCTGCGTACTCTGGCTGGCAACGATTACGCCGTGAAATGACGCCGCAAAACTGGGCTCCTCGAAACCTTACCCCATTTATTCTTCCCCGCTAGACGCCACTTCACCAGAATTTAGGCAAAATTGAGGGAACTTTGGGCTGGAAGCAGGCTCAACCAAGGAAATTGAGGAGATGGTAATGGCAAAGATCTGGGGCTGGGGACTGACTGGAGCGGTGCTGCTGGGGCTGATGGAGGCTGCGATCGCATTGCCAACCGCTGCGGCCAATGACCCCGATGACCTCCGTCAAGCCCTGGAGCTGGCGGTCTGTCGCGGTGACTGGACTCAGGCGATGGCCGTGGTTGATCCGCTAATCGCCACCGCCACGGTCACGGCGGCTGAGCGCCAGGACTTGGTGCAGTTGCGCTATCAACTGCAAACCTGGCAGCAGCTCCAGGCTGGGCCTGATTTTTCAGCGTGGGAAGGGTGCGATCGCAGCCTCAGCCGCCTCGCCCCCCAGCCCTTACCCCAGGTTCAGCGGCGGTTGGACTGGCGGGCCAGCCTGGATGCAGAGCTCGGGGTGCCCGTGCGCCCCAGACCCGACATCATCACCCGAACCCAAGGCCAGCCGGTGACTGCGGCCCAGCTTTTGGCCGAAGTGCCTGACGCTCTGCAGCCTGTCCGTCTGCTCAACACCCAAGATGGGTTTAGCGTCGTGTCTGGGGCTGTCGATACGGACTATCAGGTGTTCGCCTTTATCGCGGCCCTCGGCGATCCGGTCACCCTCCGGGTCAACGTCACCGACTTTCGACCGGGCCAGTTGTTCAACAATGACGACTCCCATCTGTTTCTGTTTGATCGCCAGGGGCGGCTGATTGCCGACAATGACGATGCCATTGGCTTCCAGTCCGAAATCGATCAGTTCGTCATTCCCGAAACCAACCTCTACTATGCCGTTGTCACTACTTACAACAATCGGCCCCTACTGGACAGCGAAGGCCGGGTGTTTGGCTGGACAAATGAAGGCGGCAGCGACATCGACTACACCTTGACCATTACCGGGCTGACGCCAATTCCCGCTGTGCAAGAACTGAGTCCCCAAGAGGGCAGCACAACAATCAATCCAGAAGACTGATGATCCGGAAGACTGATCCCGATTCTGGGGACTAGCGCCGTTGACTGGGTGGCCCCCAAACCTGTTGCCAGAGCCGGTGACGGGGGCCAGCCTGCTGAATTTGATCGAGTTGTCGCATCAGTCGCCGCCGTTCCCCTGCCGGAATCCCCCATAGCAGATACCGGCTTTCGCTCACTAACAGGGCTACCGTTAGGCCAATGCAAAGCCCCAATCCCACTGCCGGAATCGGGTTGTAGGCCAAGCCATAGCGCAGGGCTGTCCAGGTGAAAAACTGGCGCAACTGCTGAATCTCTGGGCGCAGCATCCAGAGGCTAGCCGCGCCGATAGTTAGCCACAGCAACCCAGCCGCTGTCCACCATTGCCGCATCACCACATCACGCAACCGGTTGAGGGCGGCGTTAACGTCCGGGGACTGAGGCGTTAGCGCCTGAACATCGGGCTTAGCCCCATTCTGCTCAGCGCTGTGGCTGCCGTTCGCGTGATTCCCAGCGTCTTGCCCCATTTTTAGGCTCCAATGATCTTGGCTCCAAACTCAGTTTTCCCGCTGTCCTCGCTGATGGTGACAGCAGGGGCTGGCTAAGCGTCTGTCGGGTCAGCGTCGGGGGGCGCAGCGGGGACTTCAATTACTTCAATCCCCTCCTCAGCCGTGTCCGAGATTGGGGCGTCCTCTGGTTTCTCCAGTTCCTCTGGCTCCTCCGGTTCCGACACTGGCAAAATCGCCCGGCCCGAACGCTCCCGCCAGAAGGTCAGTAGGGTGCTGGCGATAAAAATACTGGAGTACGCCCCAGCCACAAAGCCCACAATCATCGCTAGGGCAAAGAATTTAAGCGTCTGGCCGCCAAACAAGACGATAGCCAACAGGGTCAACACCGTGGTCAGGGTAGTGTTGATTGACCGACCTAGGGTTTGGTTAATCGCATCATCCACCACATCGCTGATGTGGCGCTGAGGGGTAAGACTGAGGTTTTCCCGAACCCGGTCGTAGACTACAACGGTGTCGTTGACGGAGAGGCCTACCGTGGTCAGTAGCGCCACGATGAACAGACTGTCCACTTCGAGGTTGATCACCAGCCCCAGGACTGAAAACACTCCCAGGGTGATCAGCAGGTCGTGGAGCAGGGCCACAATGGCAAACACAGCGTAGTCAAACTGAAAGCGCAGGCTGAGATAGGCCACGATTCCGGCAAAGGCCACCAGCAGCGCCAGCATCCCCGAAGCAAAGAGCTGACGGCCAATCACTGGCCCTACAGTGTCAATTTGAGTCGAGAGGGGATCAAACTGGCCTAGCTCAGCTTCTAGGGCTGCCTGGAGTTGCGATCGCACCTCTAGCTCCAAATCCCCGGTGCGAATCGACAGGCTCTGCCGGTCATCGCCCAAAATTTGAATCACCCCATCCTCCAGCCCTTGATCGGCCAGAACCTGACGCACATCCGCCGGATCAATCGGCTGGTCGCAGGCAGCGTCTACCGTGCAGTCTCGACTAAACTGCAGCCGCGTGCCGCCGATAAAGTCGAGGCCGGGACGCAGGGGAGCCTGGAACTGTTGCCAAGAGATCGCCATCGCCACCAGACTGATCACAACCAGTCCGAGGGAGAGGATCCACCAGCGGCGACGCTGTTGATTTACGCTGAATTTCATCGATTCAAGTCCTATGGCTTGGCGGCTGCCGGGGTGGCATCTGTTGTGAGGCCGGGGCAAAACAGAGTGGGCTTGCGCATCCCCGGAAAGCCCAGCACAAACAGCAATAGGGTACGGCTACAGGTTAAAGCCGTAAACATGCTGATGGCGACCCCAATCGCCAAGGTCAAGGCAAACCCTCGTACCAAACCAGCCCCAAACCAGAACAAGGCAGCACAGGCAATCAGAGTGGTGACGTTACTGTCCAAAATGCTGGAGAAGGCGCGGAAAAAGCCCCCCTGCACCGATCGGTATAAGG
>PXDR01000139.1 GCA_003566335.1 Cyanobacteria bacterium T3Sed10_344R1 | reverse complement strand
GTTGCCGTGGAGATCCCCTTCACACCACGAGCCAAGCGAGTATTAGAGCTGTCATTAGAAGAGGCCCGTCAGCTGGGCCACAATTACATCGGCACCGAGCATCTGCTGCTGGGACTGATCCGCGAAGGCGAGGGCGTCGCGGCTCGCGTATTAGAGAATTTAGGCGTAGACCTATCTAAGGTTCGCACCCAGGTCATCCGCATGTTGGGTGAAACGGCTGAGGTCTCCACCGGGGGCAGCCAAGGTCGCACTAAAACCCCAACCCTAGATGAGTTTGGCTCTAACCTGACCCAGATGGCTGGGGAGGGCAAGCTAGACCCGGTGGTTGGTCGCCAGAAAGAGATTGAGCGGGTGATCCAAATCTTGGGTCGCCGGACTAAGAACAACCCGGTGCTAATTGGTGAACCTGGGGTGGGCAAAACTGCGATCGCAGAAGGACTCGCCCAACGCATCACCAATGGCGATGTGCCCGACATTCTAGAAGAAAAGCGCGTTGTCACCCTAGACATCGGCCTGCTAGTGGCTGGCACCAAGTATCGCGGTGAGTTTGAAGAACGGCTGAAGAAAATCATGGATGAGATTCGCTCTGCGGCGAACGTCATCCTGGTGATCGACGAAGTTCACACCCTGATTGGGGCCGGTGCAGCTGAAGGTGCGATCGACGCAGCCAACATCCTCAAGCCTGCCTTGGCTCGGGGGGAACTCCAGTGCATCGGGGCCACCACCCTAGATGAGTACCGCAAGCACATCGAGCGAGATGCGGCCCTAGAGCGCCGGTTCCAGCCGGTGATGGTGGGTGAACCCAGCGTCGATGAAACCATTGAGATTCTGCTGGGCCTGCGGGAACGCTACGAGCAGCACCACAAGCTCAAAATTTCTGATGATGCTGTGGAAGCTGCCGCTAAGCTCTCTGATCGCTATATTTCCGACCGCTACTTGCCAGATAAGGCCATTGACCTAATCGACGAAGCGGGCTCCCGGGTGCGGTTGATTAACTCCCAACTGCCCCCAGCAGCTAAGGAATTGGATCGGGAACTGCGCCAAGTCCTGAAAGATAAGGATAACGCCGTGCGGGCTCAAGATTTCGACCGGGCCGGTGAACTGCGCGATCGAGAAATGGAGATCAAAGCGGAAATCCGGGCGATCGCCCAGAGCAAGAAAACCGACAAAGCTGATGGGGATGACTCTCCAGTGGTCGGCGAAGAAGATATCGCCCACATTGTGGCCTCTTGGACTGGGGTGCCGGTGAACAAGCTCACCGAGTCCGAGTCTGAGAAGCTGCTGCACATGGAAGATACCCTGCACCAGCGTCTCGTCGGTCAAGACGAAGCTGTGCGGGCAATCTCTCGGGCGATTCGCCGAGCTCGGGTGGGACTCAAGAACCCCAACCGACCGATTGCTAGCTTCATCTTCTCCGGCCCAACTGGTGTCGGTAAGACTGAGCTCGCCAAGTCCCTGGCAGCCTACTTCTTTGGCTCTGAAGAGGCGATGATTCGCCTCGACATGTCCGAGTTTATGGAGCGCCACACGGTTTCTAAGCTGATTGGTTCGCCTCCTGGCTACGTGGGCTACAACGAAGGCGGTCAGCTCACCGAGGCGGTTCGTCGTCGGCCCTATACCGTGGTTCTATTCGACGAGATCGAAAAAGCCCACCCCGATGTCTTCAACATGCTGTTGCAGATTTTGGAAGATGGTCGCCTGACTGATGCCAAGGGTCGCACGGTGGACTTCAAAAACACCCTGCTGATTATGACCTCCAACATCGGTTCTAAGGTGATTGAGAAAGGTGGCGGCGGCCTCGGCTTCGAGTTCGAGCAAGACCAAGCCGAATCTCAGTACAACCGCATCCGCTCTCTGGTGAACGAAGAGCTGAAGCAGTACTTCCGGCCTGAGTTCCTCAACCGTCTTGACGAGATCATCGTCTTCCGTCAGCTCACCAAGGACGAGGTCAAGTTCATTGCCGACCTGCTGCTCAATGAGGTGTTCGGTCGTCTGACCGAGAAAGGCATCGGCCTAGCGGTGACGGACAAGTTCAAGGATCGCCTCGTAGAAGAGGGATATAACCCCAGCTACGGAGCCCGACCGTTACGCCGCGCCATTATGCGCTTGCTAGAGGACAGCCTGGCAGAGGAAATTCTGTCTGGTCGTCTGAAAGATGGCGATGCGGCTGTGGTCGATGTGGACGAAGAGGGCAAGATTGTTGTGCGTCCCGAAGAAAAGCGGGAGCTGTCCACTCAAGGTGCTGAGTCCTAGACCAAACCTTGAACTGGAGGCATTTAGCTGCTATATGAGCTGATGCGCCAATGATTAAAGAACTGGAGCTGTCAACCCGATGGGATGGCGGCTCCAGTTTTGTTTGTGGGGATTTTCTGCACGACATCCTGCGCGACCTCTTTTTCGATTGGTTGGTTCTCCCAGAATTTGAGGTTAATCCGGTAGGCCCACAAGGCTGAAACCGGCCCAGTCAAGGGGATTGGGATAACTCTCCCGAGTTGCCAACATGGCTTGGCGTAGGGCTGGCGCTTTGGCCTCACCCTGGCTGAGAGCTTGGTAGAACCGCTCCATCAGGTCAGCGGTGGCGCGGTCTGGTACGGCCCACAAAGACACCACGGTGCTGTTGGCTCCAGCCACCAGTAGGGAGCGAGACAGCCCAACCACACCGTCGCCGGTAATGTCTCCTAGGCCAGTGTCACAGGCGCTGAGCACCACTAAATCAGCCTGAAGCGAAAGGTTGGCCAAGTCTGCTGCCGTCAGTAGACCGTTAAAGCTGGGTTCTGGCGTGAGGGCGATCGCACCCGGTAGGCTGAGACCCGGATTAGCGTCCGGGGGGCGGTAGTCGAGCAGGCCATGGGTCGCGAGGTGAATTGTGGCGGCTTGGTTAAATTGGGGCTGCAGATGGGACAGGGTGGCGGCTGGGCCGGTAATGGCTTGGGTGTTGAGCAGGGCTGCGATCGCAACGGCTTCTGCCTCAGCCCCCGGCAACGGCACCAAGGGATCAGGACTACCGCTGCCGGGAACCACGGGCATAATCGGGTTGCCCATGACCACGGCCTGAGTCCCAGGAGCCGGACGCTGTTGGCGACGGCTAGCGACCAGATCGAGTAAGCCAATGGCAGGACTAAACGCCAAGCTGTGGTGGTCGATCAGAAAGTGCTGTTGCGGATCTTGTAGGGCGGCAAAGGGGACTAAAAATAAGCTGCCCTGGGGGATGATCATGACTAAGGCGTCTGGATCATCTGGGAGCCAGGGGGTAATCGGCTCGATCAGCAGTTGATAAAGGCGCTGTAGTTCTACCCGAGCACGCCCCGGTGATCGGGTAGGCGCGACCGGCAAGGCACTAGCCTGGTTGCGAAAGAGGCCGCTCCAGCCTAGAGCCTGTCGGCCTTGACGCACCCAGGCTTCCAAATTGCCGCCCGCAGAGTCTGGGGGAGCTGAATCGTCTGGAGTAGTCAAATCTACCTGGCGAAAGTGCAGTTCCCCAGTCGGCTGGACAACCCAGATATAGATTTCCGCGACAGTTCCCTGTTGTTTGCCCTGCACCCGAAATCGATCGTCGGGAATTAGGGTGTATTCCACCAGGGTTGCTTGGTGCTGTTGGGCAATTTGGCGGATTTGAGGCAAGGCGATGGGTTGAGCTGGCGGCAGTTGGGCGCTGAGCAAATCCCCAAGGGGGCGCGCCCGTCCCTGTTCGGCAACTTCTAGAGCCGCGCCATAGTTGCCTTGAGCAACCAAGACCTGTTGCAGCAGGTTGTAGGTATACACCTGGGTGTCAAATACCGAAATGTTGTAGCTATCGATGGTGGTGGGGCGTAGGCGGTCTAGGGTTGCGATCGCATCTCGCAAATATCC
>PXDR01000014.1 GCA_003566335.1 Cyanobacteria bacterium T3Sed10_344R1 | reverse complement strand
GGTGCGATCGCACCCCTGACCGTTCTCCTTGCCCTCACCGCAGGTTGCCAGGGCCAACCCGCCGCCACCGACGCCCCGCCCTCTGTCGTCGCCACCAGCACCATCCTGGCCGATATGGCCGAAACCGTCGGCGGCGATGCCATTGAAGTGATTAGCCTGCTCAGCCCTGGGGATGATCCCCACGTCTACGAGCCCGTGCCCCAGGACAGCGTAGCGATTGAGCAGGCCGACCTAATTTTTTACAACGGCTATGACCTAGAGCCCGAGTTAATTCGGCTAATTGAGGGGGCGGGCAGGGGTGAGAATGCGATCGCGATTGGCGAAGTTGTCGAACCCCTAGATTTTGAAGAAGACGGTCAAATCGTCCCCGACCCCCACGTCTGGGGCAGTGCCGAGAACGGCATAGTCATGGTGGCCGCCATCCGCGACGCCCTGATTGAGCGACTGCCCGAAGACGCCGACCAAATCAAGGCCAATGCCGAAGCCCTGATTGCCGAACTCCAGGAACTCCATGGCTGGATTGGTGAACAAATCCAGACCATTCCCGCAGATCAGCGTCAACTCGTCACCACCCACGACGCATTTCAGTACTACGCCGTCGCCTATGACCTCGAAATTATCGGTACCCTCATCGGTGTTAGCACCGAAGAACAGCCCAGCGCCCAAACCGTATCTCGCCTGGTAGAAGCCGTGCGAGCCGCCAACGTCCCCGCTATCTTTGCCGAAACCACCCTCAACCCAGCCCTGATTGAAACCGTGGCCCAAGAAGCTGGGGTCGCCCTCGCCCCCGAAGAACTCTATTCCGACGCCCTAGGAGAACCGGGCAGCGGAGCCGACACCTACAGCACCATGCTAGCCACCAACACCCGAATCATTGTCGAAGCCTTGGGCGGCAGCTACAGCCCTCGGGACTGAGGCTCGGGGTTAGGGAAGGGGCTAGGCCGCCTGGGCCGACTCCTCTGGCGGGGCTGCAGCGGGCTCCGGAACCTCATTGGTTGCTGACTCTTGCTTAATGGTGCGCAACAGCAAAAAGTTGAGGGCAGTGCGTACCGCAATGATGGCGGCCAAGCGAGCAATGTCATCCCACCCGTTAGAAATCATGGTTTTGAGGATGGTGGCCCCAATCAAAAAGCTCAGCCCTAGGGAAAAGGAGTACCCCATCACCAGCCGACTGCGCTGGAAGGACGCCGACGGTTGGGAGGTAAATAGGGAGTCTTTGAGGAAAATGATCAGGGCGCGAATGACGCCAATCGCAATCACGATCAGGGCCAAAAGCTGACACACCGCCGTCAACAGGCTATTTAACCCCCTCACCAAAAAGGCTAAATCGTCAGCGCTGGCGAATAAATCCATCAATCAAACTCTCTCAAACAAACTCTTTAGAATAGAAGTGAGATTTGTAAACAAATGCTAACGCAGTCCCCTGACCTGACCGGGGGCGCTGTCCCTAGAGCATAAGGGAGAATTCGGATGGCGTCTTTCTTGCGTCCGCTCAGCTATCGCTATCAATGGCTCTATGACACCATCTCCCGCACGGCGGCCCTAAGTGTGGGCGGCGAGCGGCGCTTTCGCAATCTGGCCTTGCAGGGTCTGACCCTGACACCCGAAACCCAGGTGCTAGACCTCTGCTGTGGCAGCGGTCAAACCACCCGTTTTTTGGTGGAAAAGTCCGCCCAGGTTACTGGACTCGACGCATCCCCCCGCTCCCTGGCCCGCGCCCAGCAAAACGTGCCCCAGGCCAGCTACGTCCAAGCTTGGGCAGAAGAGATGCCGTTGGCTGACGCGAGCTTTGATCTGGTTCACAGCAGCGCTGCCCTACACGAAATGCAGCCCGAGCAGTTGCAGCAAATTCTCAACGAAGTGTATCGGGTGCTGCGACCGGGGGGCGTCTTCGCCTGTGTGGACTTCCATCGACCCACTAACCCCCTGTTCTGGCCGGGACTGGCTAGCTTTCTTTGGTTATTTGAAACCGAAACCGCTTGGCAACTGCTAGACACCGATCTGCCCCAGGCGTTGAGCCAGGCCGGGTTTAAGCCGACTGCCCCTCAACTTTATGCTGGGGGCAGTTTGCAAGTAATCCAGGCCCGTAAACCCTAACGGGGACGGGCAAAGCCAAAGTGGGGGGTGCCGCGTCCAGTGGTGAGGCTGACCCAGGCTAAGCCTTCGCTGGTGCCGACCCAAACCTTGTTGCCAGTGTCGGGGGAAAGGCTAATCACGCGGGAAGAAGGTAGGTTGGCTACTTGCCCCAGGATTGCGCCGTTGTAAGGGTTCAGGCGAAACAGCCCGTCACGAGTACCGACCCAGGCGTTGGTGGTGCTATCGAAGCGAATGGAGGTGACGTTGCGATCGCGCATTACCGTCACCCGCCGCAGGAGTTGACCCGTTTCAGGATTCACCACCAGCAGCCCGCTAGGGGTTCCCACCCACAGGTTGCCCTGGGGGCCAACGGCTAAGCTTTGCACCACTTGCCCTGGCAAGTTGCCAATCTGCCGCCGCACAAAGGCATTGGCCGTATTGATTTCCACGAGACCATCTAGGGTGCCGACCCACAGACGGCCTTGGTTGTCCATGGTCATGGCATTGGCGCTGACCCCGGGCAAAAACTGCACGGTGGTCATCATCAGCCCTTGATCTGGGCTAACCATGGCTAACCCGCGATCGGTGCCGACCCACAGGAAGCCTCGGTTATCCAGTTGCAGGGACAGCACCCGGTTAGAAGGCAGGGTGAAGTTCTGGGCGGTGACTTCATTACTGCGCGGATCGACCCTCACCAAGCCGGTGGCGGTGCCAATCCACAGACGGCCCACCCGGTCTTGGGCCATGGACTCAATCACCCGGTCGGGCAAGGGCACCCGAGCCTGAATGTTGCCGGTGTTGGGGTTGATCCGGGCTAAGCCCTGCCAAGAGCC
Source organism: Cyanobacteria bacterium T3Sed10_344R1 (assembly GCA_003566335.1). Lineage (GTDB taxonomy): Bacteria > Cyanobacteriota > Cyanobacteriia > Phormidesmidales > Phormidesmidaceae > PXDR01. The sequence continues at coordinate 948 of PXDR01000014.1, read as the reverse complement.
CACCCAGAGGCTGCCGGTGTAGTCCGCTTGCAGGGCTCTGACCTGATAGTCAACGACGGGAGCCAAGATGCGATCGCGCTCTGGCGGCAAGGGATCTACTCGGGGGGGGGGAGCGGTGGGTTCGTAGTCAACCACATCCCCAGGTTGCTGGGCTTGGGCTGGGAAAAGTCCAATAAGGCCAGCCCCAGCAAATCCTAACAGCAGCAAACTTAGGCCAAACTGTCGTCCACGTCGCAGGGAAAAGCGGCGGCGCGACTTACGGTCTGACAGCGAGTCTGGCAGCGGTTCTGGCGGCTGACTCTCTACGGGTTGATTTGGCTGAGTTTTGTCGGTGCGATCGCACTCAAGATTCCCCTTAATTTGAACGGCCACCGTTCACCCCCTGGCTCTCGCCACACAAATCACCCGTCACGATACCCCAGAACATCCGATTCGGAACGCCTGAGCTACCAGTTCTCCGGACTTATCTCCGGACTTATCTCCGGCCCATCGGTTCCAATTCCGAACCAATCCAGCCTCAGCCCCAGCCCTAGAATTTAAGAATTAATGTAAAAAATCTGCGCCTTGGCTCAGAGGGTGGCAATATACAAGCCATCCGTCACGCCGTTTGCCAACCTGTCTGTAGATTTTTGTAGGTGGCAACTGTAGATCTTGAGACTGTGGATCTCCTGGCGGATCTAGCCGTAGAGTCCTGTGGATCTAGTTGATCTGTGGATCTAGCTGGCGTATCTCCTCGAATCTCCGGCAATTCGGCGGATTTCCCCTCTGAATTGAGTTCCTAAGCCTAAGGCTCCAGTCCAGTCCCAGAGCAGACTTCGCCGCCGTCAGGCAGGGCCGTTACATCTCTACAGAAAACTTGACCTGGTATCACGTCGATTCATAACGTAGGGTTATGAATCTATACAGAACTTCCAAAATCAAACTTATCGAATCGCTGGTAGTATTCTT
>PXDR01000303.1 GCA_003566335.1 Cyanobacteria bacterium T3Sed10_344R1 | reverse complement strand
GGGATTAATCAAAAATAGGTTAGCGTTGTCGCCGCCACTCACCCGCAGCAGTCCATCAATCACTGAAGCCTGGCCCCCCGTCACCCGAGCCAAGATATTGGAGATATTGGGGTTAGCCAAAAAATCAGCGATTTCGTGAGTGCTGAGGCCAAACTGCTGAAAGCTGTGGAACAGATTGGCGTCAACCTGAGTGCCTCCATTGATGGTGTATGTTTGGGTCGCCGGGTTGAAGTTTACCCGAGTGTTAAGACCGTCATTGGCTGGCGTAATCGTTTGAGCCTGGGCTGGGACAGCCGCGCCCAATCCCAGCAACATCAAGCCTAGAACCGCAGCGCTCCCAGTCGTGATACGCATGAAAGTGACAACTCCAAAAGGTGGATGCAGGCAAAACGCACTCGCCAATAGCAGGCCGATGCTGCCCTGTGGGCAACTTTGCCGTTAATGAATCGAAGGAAACAACTCTCGTCATGGCCTAGAGAGCAGAGGGTGCTGATGGCCGCAATAGCCGATCTGTGGTCACCATCAACCCCGCTAGAGAGCCGTCTGAGAGTAGATACCTGTTGATATCACTGACAGCTCGCAGCTTATTCACCGATCAGGCTGTAAAGCCCCAAGAATTTACAGAAAAACCTGGCTCTCTTGAGTCTGGGATGCCACAGCCCTCCGCGATCACTCTGAGATCACTGACATACAAGGCTCTCAGGAATGCTAGAGGGTGGCCAGCATAGGCACCCAGGAGAGCCCAAACATCCTAGGGTGCAGGATTCTGCGTTCATTCAGGTCAGTTTCCACAGGAGCCGCTGAGAGTTGGAACTGAAACTCTGAGTTTGAGATTAATGCGACGATGTGGCCCGTCAGGTCAGACCGCATTGCCTGCGCTCCACCCGGAGACTTGAAATAAAGCTGGTATTGCCCAGGTAGATCCAGGGTAGTAGCGGGAACCTGATCAAGCTGAGTCAACATACTGGTTTGACTGTTGGCTATGTACCATGCTGCTAATAGCAGATAACTGATGCTGTGGATGACCAGCAGTGACCTTAAGGTTTTGCGGTTGGGATCGGCCTGTTTTCTTAAGGAGAATCGAAAAAAAGGATACTCAATGACCAGGGTGACTAGAAATATAAATACGGTAAAAATCCAGATCTAAATATGAATGCTTTCTATCGTAATAAAAGATAGGCGAAGACGCCCCTTGCTGCTAGAGCGCGGGATTGATGTGTAAATCATTAGGTGCAAGACATGAGTAGACCAAGAAGGCGAAGACGGTGGCTGGAGCGTTTGCCGGGTGCGATCGCTGCACCAGCTTACTTTCTCAGCCTGAAGCCTCAGAGCCTACAGCGTTTAGTCGAGACCTGGGATCTGGGGCTGTGCTGACCACCGCTGCAATGAGATAAGAAGACGCCCAGCCTGTAAGCCAAAATCCCGTACTTCCAACTGTCATATTAGGTTTTTAGGACAAAGGCGTTTGGACGTTTTTCGGCTGTTCTAAGGCGTGCTCTGTCGTAATTGTAGGTAGTCTAAAGAGGCTTTAACCGTCGCGAAGAGTGCCGCATCGTTCTGGGCACTAGCCAAATCGCGGGCTGTATTTAGCGTTGTTAATGCTTCCTGGTAACGATTCATCCGTATGAAGGCACTCCCAGCGCTGTAGTGGATTTGGGCATTTGTGGGGGCTAGAGATAACGCCTCGCTGTAATTCAGGGTTGCTTGGTCAAACTGCTCTAGATTGAGAAATGCCCTAGCTAGAGCGCTATACCCATGGGCGCGAAAGGGGTTGATTTCCAAAGCCGCCTCCAACTTCTCAATTGCCCCTACATAATCCTGTTTCTCCATCAAGAGGAGCCCCCAGTTATAGGCAATGGCGGCCCCTTCAGGATCAAGGTCAAGCGCCTGTTGATATCGACGTTGGGCCTCTTGATACTTCCCTTGATTCGCCAAGGCGATTGCCCAAGAATTGTAGGCACTGGAGAGCTTTGGGTTTAGGTCAAGGGCTTTTTGAGCCTCCATGATGGCGTCATCAAAGTCTCCTCGCCGGGTCAGGGCAAAACTCAAAGTAGCGTGGGCATGGCCATCCCGAGCATCCCGAGCGATCGCAAGGTTGGCGGCCACAATCGCTTCCGCATAGCGATCCTGTTCGGCCAGAACACTGCTCAACAGACTGTAAACTCCCGTCATTTCTGGCTCTAGGCGCATCGCCTCCCGCACAGGGACTTCTGCTTCCGCGAACCGTCCTAACTCATGTAACGTCTTCCCCAACAGCAGATGCCCCTCGGCTCTATCGCCTCCTACTGCTAAAGCCTGTCGGACAGCCTGTTCAGCGCGGTCGTACTCCCGCTGGTCAAAATAGGTTTGAGCGGTTTGGTAGTGGCGCTGATACTCCGAAAGCGGATTACGGATTAGGTCATCGAATTCAGTGCTCTGGTGCTGGGTGAGACCGAGTCGGGTCATGATTCTGGGCAGGGCAGACCAGTCGGTGACTGATGCGATCGCAATCACCAGTAGCCAAATCCAGACTGTGGGGTTGTTGGGGGTTGGGGAACGACGATTTTTGGCGGCCATGATTTCAAATGAATAGATAGTAAACAGATAACCGACAAACACACGGCACGGCAGTGCCTTATAGTCCATTGCCGATGAGGATGAAAGGAGCCCAGTAATAGGGATGCGCCAAGTTGCCAGCAACCGCTCGTGGCAGACCCGTATGGCTGCTAATCACATCAACCGTGGCGCTGCGCTCTACCCCTGAAGCAGTCAAGTCTCCCTCAATCAGAGCAGCCTGGGCCTGACGAACGGCTGCACTTGCCCCTTGCCCAGCCTGGAGCGCGTCATAGAAGGCATCCATCAACACCTGAGTACCGCCATCACTGACGACCCAGAGGGAAGCGATCGCCGCTCTAGCCCCGGTGCGCTGAATCTGGTAGCCAAACCCAAGAATCTCTTCCCCCGTGCCCAACTGCGGCCCGCTGACCGCCGTTTCGCAGGCACTCAGCACCACGAGAGACGCCTTGGGCAATTGCCATTGGTCTAGGTCGAAGAGGGTAATGCGATCCCCATCTCCCAGCAGAATGAACGAGTCATTAGGATGACCAGACCGGAATTGGCCATGAGTGGCTAGGTGAACCACGGTATGGCTGCCCAAGCGAGGCTCGATCGCCCTGCGATTAAAGCCGCCACTGAAAAACGCCTGAGTACCCGGCAGATTCGCTTGGAGGTTCCGCACCTCCACCTGGGCATAGGGCAAACCACTGAACCGCTGTGATTCCCCCGCTACATCGATCACCAAATCCTGCTCAGGGAAAGCGCCTGCCAGAATGCTCAACGGTTCCGCCTCTGATTGAGAGAAGTCCATGAGGGAGGCGGCAGTAATGTGGTTAACGGTGAAGCGCTGGGTGAGCCATTGGTCGCCATCATGCAAAGCCGCGAGGGGAATGTAGCGCAGTTGGCCGTCAGCGGCGTAGAGGATAGTCTCGGCCCTAGCGGCATCAATCTCGTCAGCGAGGGGCGCAATTAGCCACTGATAAAGTTGCTGGGCGTTGGCCAGGGGATCGTTGAAGGGGTCAGTGATGTCGGAGCGGAAGGCGGCGATCACCCGATTCAATTCCACCCGTTCAACGGGGACGGTGTAGCGGGAAATGCCGGTGGTGGTAACAAGGATGAGTTCGAGTCGAGCGTCGAGAACCAGCGGGTAGAGCAACGCCGCATTGCCTGCTTGTTGTAGATTGCCTTGGAGACGGGCAAGTTGTTCGGGGTTGGGGTTTTGGCTGCGGGCATTGCGTTGGAGCTGGGCAATGCGATCGGCCACCTTGGTGCGGTTGATGAAGCGGTTGATATCCTGCTCACTGCTCAGTTGTTCGTAGAACAGGGCGAGAATCTCTC
>PXDR01000293.1 GCA_003566335.1 Cyanobacteria bacterium T3Sed10_344R1 | reverse complement strand
GCTGCCATCCCGTTGGCGGGCAAGGTTTAAACATGGGCATCCGGGATGCCGCCGCCCTGGCCCAAGTGCTGCACACCGCTCACCAGCAGCAGCAAGATCTGGGCGCAGCCGCTGTACTCAAACGCTACGACCGTTGGCGGCGACGGGAAAACTGGGTGGTGTTAGCCTTCACCGACACTCTCAACCGCAGTTTCTCGAACCAGTGGTGGCCCATCGTCACCCTGCGGCGGCTGGGACTGCGGCTGATGATTCGGGTTTCGCCCCTGCGGCGATTCATGCTGCGGTTGATGACCGGATTGCTAGGCCGACGGCCTCAGTTGGCGACCGTCAGCAATCCCGAGGCCAGCCTCAAAGCTCCGGCGGCTGACGACTCATCTTCTGGTGAATGGCGGGCCACTGGCTAAGCAGGGTTGCTCCCAAAATTAGCAGTGCCCCCATTGCTTCCCGCAGGGTAAGCACCTCCCCCAGCAGCCCATAGGCAAAGAACACTGCCGCCACGGGTTCTAGGGTAAACACCACCACTGCCTCTGGAGCGCTGACATAGCGCTGACCTGCGGTTTGCAGCCAGGTGGGAATTGCGGTGCTGGCCAAAGCCAAGTAGCCAACCGCCAACCAAGGCACCCCGGTACTCAACTGCTGGGGCTGGAGCCACTGCGGATCTTGCCAGGCCACCCAGCCCAAACTCAGCAGCCCAATCCCCATCACCTGGGCCGCCGTTAGGGGCAGAGACCCATGGTGACGGGAGCAAATTTCTAGGCGGACAATATAAATTGACCAAAACACGGCGGTGCCCAGGGACCACAGATCGCCCAGATTAATGCTGCCCGTAGCTTGATAGGACAGCAGGCTGATCCCGGCAAAGGCTAGTGCGATCGCAACCCACACCAGCCGACCAATGTAGCGACCGCCAACCCGCAGCACAAAGGGCACCATCACCACGTACAAGGAGGCAATAAAGGCACTGCGGCCAGCCGTGGTGTACTGCAAGCCAATGGTCTGGGTGCCATAGCCCAGCAGCAGCCATAGCCCCAGTTCTCCCCCGGCCAGCAGCAGCGCTTTACGCCAGCGGATAAAGGGCAGAAAACAGAGACTTGCGATCGCAAATCGACCCGCCACCACCACACTCGGGGGAGAATCTGCCACCGCACCTTTCGTCGCCACATAGGACGTGCCCCAGAGCAGCGAAGCCAGCACTAACAGCACCAGCCCTCGACCGTGCTGGCTCAACAGACCCACAGATTTAATCAAAACGTCCGGCTCAAAATTGTCAGATCAGGGTTTGGGCCTCGTCATCGGGCCTCGTTAAATTAGCAGCGGCCCAATCACCACGACGTTGCCCCGAACCTCAGACCGTGCTGCTCACCGTCAGCTGAGCCGGTTCTGGTTCATAGACATAGTCATAGTCAAACTGAAAGGAATTACTGTGGCGAATAATCGAAAAGCCAAAGCTCGCCACCACCTCAGTCGTAAAGGTCGCCATCACCAACTCTACCAAGCGTTTGCCGTAGAGGTGGGGCACATGGACAAAATAATCTCGCCGAGCAAAAAACTGGCCTTCATCCTTGGGCACCACAATGCCGTTGATCCGATGGGCATGCTGAATCGGTCGAATGTAGTTTTTGATGAAATCCTCTTGGCTGACCTGCAGGCGGTACAACCGCTCGTGCTGAGCCCAGCTCATCTGGAACATCATCCGAATTAGCTCAAACCCCAGCACATAGTTAAAAACGCTGTTGCGCTCCTCACTACTAGCCACCAGCTTCAAGGCCGACTCCAAATACAGATCGGGCTGCTGCCGCGTATCTTGGGCCGAATGTACGTAAAACTGCCGAATATAGCTACGCAACACCGTCTCAGATAACTGCGTCGTAATCCGAAACTTACGCAAGTGAGTCAGCACCCGCTGCTGGGTATCGCGATCGCAGAGGATACGAGAAACCAGCCCATCTGCCGTATAGTCATCCAAAAACTCCGCCTGAAGCTCCGGCGGCGTCGCACACATTAGATGACACAGGGACAGCACATAGCGCCGCTGCTCCCACGGCAGCCCTTCAATCCACTGACGGGCCGCATTGGGCAGAGAACCCAGTACATTGTCGTTATCCTGCAGCACAGGCAGCATCATCACCACGATTAGGAGCCCTTTGCCTTTGCGTTTTCAGCTCGGAAGCAGTCGTTAAACCTTTACTAGTGCGCAATCCCCAATTCGGGGCAATTCTGGCAATTCAGCCCAAAAGCGTTTAGCTCAACCGGCTCAAGTCCAGAAACATCACCAGTGAACTCAGGCCAGAAGCCGACCCAGAACCTGCCCCAAATCAACCCACACCCCCTTGCGGCACCTAACCTAGATCTAAAGAGATTAAAGTCAGCGCGGCCTTGATTGCACAGCTTTTGATTGCACAGCTTCTATTGCATACCAGTGTTCCCGTGAGGACACTGCCCTCACCATCACCTGCTAACAGCTTAATCACAAAATTCTAAGAGACAATCCGTGGGTTCACGGTAGCTGCCGGTACCGGACACAGATTCTCAGGCCAGAGTTTCACCGCCAAATTTAACCGCTAAATTCCCAGACCAACTCCTAGGGCTGGGACAACCGCCAATACAGGGCAGGAAGCAGGCAAATCTTCAGCCCACTCAACCCATCCCAATCAGTCCACCCAAATCAAAAGAGGCCGCGCTCACGAAGCGCCGCCCCAAAATTCTGACTGCCGATACCTTTGGGTAGATCGGCTAGACTAGTCTCGCTGCTAGTCGTTCTCACTACTCATCTTCGTCTTCTTCGTCAGACGGATAAACAAAGCCCTTAGAACGGCCCGTCAACACAGACTTACCCAAAGACATTGCTCGCTGAGCTTGCAGCTGAGCCTTCTGCTTCCAATGGGCTTTACGCATGTCCCGCTTAGACTTGGACGTTTTCTTCTTAGGAACCGCCATGACCCTACCGAAAATCTTGACAACCTTTCAAGCTTACCCCAAAAACCCGGTCTCACCAAAATTTAAAATCACTTGCAAATCACTTGATCGCCAGTTGGGCTAATTCGCCTAATGGCTTCAGCCACCCAAATTTCGGCAGTTCCCGGTAAGCACAGTCCCTAAACCGCTGTAGTCCTAGCCTGGAACCCCCTTGGGGCAACACGCGTCAAGGTTACTCAGCGAATTCCGCCCCCCAGATTTAAATACTCGGTACTCAGCAACCCGTACCAAACCCGGGCTAACTGCCCGTCCCCCCTGTTCCAGTCCTGATATGTTCATGCGCGAGGTCTTGCCCGATGAATCCTGCTCTGAGCCAACCTGTCACCACGTCTCGCCAGTCTTGGGGGCGCAAGCTGCGCCGCTGGAGCGGGGCTAGTTTAGGTGCGATCGCAGTCAGCTTTAGTCTTCTCGCCCCAGCCCTAGCCGGAGACCCCTTCCGCCCCAACAACCCTCGGGGAATTGGGGACAGCACCCAAGCAGCGTTTGAGTCCATCTTCAAAGACGGCAACTATCCCGCCGCCCAGGAACGGCTAGACGAAGCGCTACGCAATGGCGAAGCCAGCGATCCCCTGATGCAAGCCATGCTGGCTTCTATGGCCTACCTAGATGGCGATATGCAGGAGATGGCAGCCCGAGCCGACCTAACCAAATCCACGGCAGCTGCGTTAATAGACAGTGATCCGCTGCGAGGCAACCTGTATTCTGCCGTCGGCGTGTTCTTAGAAGGGGCAACAGTTTTTGAAACCCAAGGGGCAGCCCGAGGCACCCCGGTCGCCCTGCGCATGTTGCAGCAGGTGTTCAGCTACATGAACGCCGCCGAGCGGATTGACCCCAACGATCCTGAACTCAGCCTAGTGAAGGGCTACATGGATCTACTGCTGGCGGTCAACCTGCCGTTTGTGAATCCCCAGCAGG